>DOUV01000756.1 GCA_003520455.1 Chloroflexota bacterium
CGTTGGCCGGCGATTGCACCCGACTGGGTAGGATGCAAGCAGCAGGACGAGGACGGCGAGGGACAACGCAGTGGTCGGAATAGGCCGGGCGGGGCTCGGAGCCTGCTCACTGCTTCCGTTTCGAGCGGTGCGTTGGTCGAAAGGAACCACAACGTGCCCCTATTTGAGCAGCCCGAGATCGCGCAGCTCCCGGTCGAGGCGGCTGCGGTCACGCAGGGTCAGCGCGCCGATCAGGAAATCCCGGTCGGTGCCAAGGAAGACCAGGTTTCCTTCACTATGGCGACCGGTGATGGGAATGAACAAGCGCGATGGCCGGCCAATCCCGGTGTTACTGTGGATCACGACCGGTTTCCCGTAGCGCAGCTCGACCGACACGTATTTGCTCCGGGCGTCCGCCTCGGTCCCCGCGCTCATCCCAGTATCGCGCTCGTAGCCTCTGGGCCGCCCAATCTGGGCGTTTACAGCCGCTGTAATCGCCTCGTAGCCCGGCTCGCCGGGTCGAATCGTCATTTCGGTGCCGTCATGGTAGACAACGATCTCCGTTGGACGCTCGCTGAAGAAGGGCCAGAACCAGAGCGGATCACTGTTGCCCATGGCAAAGACGGCCCACCAGATGACCAGCATCGTGAGGGCTGTCCAGAGGAGCATGCTTCGAAGGTTGAAATTCACACGGTCGGAGCCGTATGACGGTGACGACATCTATGCCTCCAGTCCGCCAGTTGTCCGGTACCGCGGCCTCTGTCTGCGAGAGGCAAAACGAGAGGCCCCGCNNGCCCCGCCGGCAGCGGGGCCTCTGCAAGAGCCAACCGCGCATCAAACCAGGTGACAGGCGACGAAGTGCTCGGCGCCAACCTCGCGAAACTCGGGATCCACTTCTTTGCAGATATCAACCGCGATCGGGCAGCGAGTGTGAAAGCGACAGCCCGACGGGGGGCGCAACGGGCTTGGCACATCGCCCTCCAGAATGATACGCTCGCGCTTCAGTGTCGGGTCGGGGATCGGAATCGCCGACATCAAGGCTTGAGTGTAGGGATGAAGTGGATTCTTGAAAAGTTCATCGCGGTCGGCCAACTCCACCATCTTGCCCAGGTACATCACGGCGATGCGATCCGAAATGTGCTCGACGACGCTGAGGTTGTGAGCGATGAAGAGGTACGTCAGCTCGAACTCGTCTTGAAGCTCGCGAAGGATGTTCAAGACCTGCGATTGAATCGAGACATCGAGGGCGGAGACCGGCTCGTCGGCCACAATGAACTTCGGCCGTAGGGCGAGCGCCCGGGCGATGCCGATTCGCTGGCGCTGGCCGCCCGAAAACTCGTGGGGGTAGCGCCGCATATGTTCGGGTTTCAGGCCGACCTTCCGGAGCGTGTCGGCGATAATCGCCTCGCGCTCATGGGCATCTTTGACCCCGTGAACGATCAACCCCTCGGCGATCGACTCCCCGATGACCATCCGCGGGTCGAGGGAGGAATAGGGATCCTGGAAAATGATCTGCAGATTGCGGCGCATCCGCTTCATCTGCCCCCTGGTGAGCGCGAAGAGATTCGTATCGCTGTAGTAGACCGACCCCGAGGTCGGCGGTACAAGTCGCAGGATCGTGCGCCCAACGGTGGTCTTGCCGCACCCAGACTCGCCGACCATGCCGAGCGTCTCGCCGGCCTTGATCGTGAAGCTGACGCCGTCGACAGCCTTAACCCACCCCTGAACGCGCTGCAGCAGCCCGCCTCTAACCGGGAAATACTTGCGCAGCTCCTCGACCCGAATCAGGTCGGTGGTCGGCTGCTGACCGTTGCGGGTACTCATTTACAAGACTCCTCAAACCGCGCGACCCCCGGCTACGCGATCTCCAGCTCGGGCTCGCCGGTGGAATGCGACTGCCGGGCCAGCGCCTCCTTGCGCTCCAGGTCGGGGTCGTAGAGAAAGCAGCGAGCGATATGGTCGGGACCAACCTGGTACATTGGCGGATCCTCGGCCGTGCAAACGTGGAGATCATTGCGCACGCGCGCCTCACAGCGGTTGGCAAAGCGGCATCCTTTGGGCAAATTCACGAGGCTGGGCACAGAGCCGGGGATCACATCGAGTTGCTCGCGCACCTGGCCCAGGATTGGAATGGAATGGAGCAGGCCAAGGGTGTAAGGGTGCTTGGGCTGGCCAAAGATGGTGAAAACATCGCTGTACTCAACGATTTGACCGGCGTACATCACTGCCACATTGTCAGCCATCTCGGCCACTACACCCAGGTCGTGGGTAATCAAGACAATCGTGGTGCCGACGCGCTCCCGCAACTCTCGCATCAGGTCCAGGATTTGGGCCTGGATTGTGACGTCGAGCGCGGTCGTGGGCTCATCTGCGATGAGCAGATCGGGAACCGTCGCAAGAGCCATCGCGATCATCACGCGCTGGGCCATCCCGCCGGACAACTCGTGCGGAAAGGCGTCGTAACGGCGCTCAGCATCGGGGATGCCAACCAGACGGAGCATCTCGACCGCGCGCTTGCGGCCGGCCTCGGCGCCGAGGGATTGGTGAATTTCGAGCACCTCGGCGATCTGATCGCCGACTTTAAAAACCGGGTTGAGGCTGGAGATCGGTTGCTGAAAGATCATCGAGATGCGGTTGCCCCGAATGTGGCACATCTCCCGCTCCGGAACGTCCAGCAGATTCTGACCATCAAAGAAGATTTGCCCCTCCACAATGCGGCCTGGGCTATCGACGAGACGCATAATCGACAGAGAGGTCACACTCTTGCCACACCCAGATTCACCAACCAAACCAAGCGCCTCACCGCGCGCGACGCGCAGGTCAACGCCATCGACCGCTTTGACGGTTCCTTCCTCCGTGAAAAAATACGTGCGAAGGTTCTTCACTTCTAAAAGAATGTCACTATCATCGTAGCTCCGGCGCGAACCATTATCGCCCACTCTCGCATCTCCTCGAACACAATAGACGAGTCATCACTCGTCGGTGGTCTACTGGCCACTGTGCGCTGCTATACCTGACTGTGCAATCCCTCGCGCATCACTCACTGCTCAGAGCGGCCATTCGAAAAGGAGACGAACCCGTAGGAACGCGTTCGCCGCGCTATAGCCCCTTTCCACATTCATCCGACC
>DOUV01000715.1 GCA_003520455.1 Chloroflexota bacterium
TTCCGTCTCCCTCGGGAAACTTTCTCGCTCACCCCGCTGAAAAAAGGGGCTTGAAAAACGTAAGCCCTTGTGCTATACTTTCAGCAGATAAGTCACTCCACTGCACGTGAAAGCCGGCTTCACGCCGTGCGTCCGGTAACCGGACCTAGCTGCAGCGGGGTGATTTTCTTTATGTCGAACGTGTTCTTGCGTGTATACCAGTTTTTGGGGTAGTTCTCCGTATCATACAGATCCACCAGTAAGCTGACATGCTGCTCTACCTGGCGATAGTATCTCATCTCGCCGAGGGTAAACGCGCGGTACACGGCCCAGTTCATGTAGTCGATCACGCTCAGGCAAGGCTCACCTTTCGGCATTTGGGCTTGGATCGTCACATCAGATGTGACGCGGGTATTCCAGTGCTTCTCGAATTGAGCGACCCCGCGACGGATGGCATTCGACAGCGGCGCTTGCCGGCTGCGTGAGCCGCGTTTAGCGAAGTAGACGTGATTGAGCTGATGGCGGTGCAGTGCATTCTTGAAGAGCTGCGAGACCAGGTGATCGTAGAACTCCCCTTCGTTGGCGTGGAAGCTGTTGCGAAAGACTCGCTCGATCTTGCGTGCCACCACGAATTGGGCCTTGAAGTCCAGATCAGACAACAGCTTGAAGACGCGATAACGGATTTCCGGCAGATCATCTTTGGCATGAAACGCCACGGCGGTCTTTGCCAGCGACGGTACGCCCTCGAAGTAAGGATCGGCAATCACTTCGCTTTGCAGCCGTTGCAGAGCTTGCCGGATTGGCTCAGGCTGTTGCGTTTCGATAAAGCCAAGCACCAGAATCGACAAGCAACCCTCCTGGCCGACGATGAGATTGCCCTTGCGGTCGTAGAAGGTTGGATCGCCCGATTCGTCGACGAAGAACCAGTTGCTGCTTGGCTTTGGCTTTCTCATGAGGTTCACTTATTGCTTATGCCGACGCCTGGCGCTGATCCTTCTCGGTGCAGCCGGTCAGCGGGTTTCAGGGCGGTTTGGGGTCAGGCGCTGGCGGCTGCACCTGACAACGGCATCTCATCCCAGGTGCGGCCGTCGAGCAGGCGGCCCGGCAGTTGCTTCAGCGACAGGAAGTTGAGCCGCGCGCGGAGGGTGTAGTCGTTAGCAGGGAGAGGGTCTTGCGGTTGGCGGTCGGGTATGCCGCGGCCTGGGTGTCTGGCGACGCTAACGACGCCAGGCCAGGTTAAGGATGGCCGCCAGGGGTGGAGGGAGCCGTGTATGTCAGCTTCGTACTGGCCAGCCGGTTCAGACTGACGCCTGCCTCGGCTGCTTCCAGGGCAAGACGCCGGTGCAGGTCGGGTGGAACTCGCACCATGAAGCGGCCGCTGTAGCGCCTGGTCGCCAATGGCTGCGGGACTGGCTCGTGACTCTCTTCCATGTCGGCGACGACCTCGGCCACCACGGCCCGGATCCCGGCCAGGGCCTCCTCCGGCGATGCGGCAAGCCAGCTCAGGCTGGGAAATTCAACGCACAAGCCAACGTACTCCTGATCTTCCTCCGACCAGGTGACGCGGTAGGTGTAACGGTCATTTGCGAGATTCATGGTCTGCCTCAAGTCTTTCGATCGCTTTCAGAACCTGGCGCACCTGATAGGGTTTGGCCATGCCCTGGTGATCCTGGATATTGACCCGTGGATCACCCTGCCAGGGCGTCTTGTACACGCGATGGCTGCCGCCTGCTTGCCGCGGCGCGCCGAAATAGAAGTCGCACACCTGACATAGATCTCGAAAACGCACTCCCTTGGGATTGCGGCGCATCTCAGCGCAGAGAGCTTCGATACGGGTCATAGGTCTATGATACCACTATTGATAGCTTTGTCAAAACAAGCGCGCAGCCACACCCGCACTGCGCGCAGGCGTACGGCCATCTGCGATGAGGCGCCGGCATGGCCGTGGGGCAGCAGGGATGGCTTCTTGCAGCTGCCTGGCGAGGCTTGGGGTTGCCTCATGTTGTGAACGCCGGGGCCGGCATCTCGTCCCAGGTGCGGCCGGCGGGCAGGCGGCCGGGCAGGTGCTTCAGCGACAGGCTGTTGAGCCGCGCGCAGAGGGTGTAGTCGCTATGGCATGGGGGCGGATGGAGTCCACGGCCCACTTGGAGGCCACAATGCAGCGAAGACTATCCCGGCGGCGGCCGATTGAGAGGGCGGCCCCAGAAACAAATCGAGATTGGCAACAACCTGCTCGAACGACTCATCGCCAATGTCAAGCCGGCTGCGGCTGAGAAACGCCTTCCATTGCGCGATCTTCTGTGCATCCTGCGCGAAGAGTCTGCTCAGTGCGATCGGCGTCGATGCGGGCACAGGTGTAGCGCGGCGTTGAAAGGTGGCGCGGATGGCGTCAGTCAAGAGGGATCCCTCGAAGTCAAACAGCCGAGATAGAAGCCATAGGTCATAGTAATCCTTCATGCGGCTGTTGATGACGCCGTGGGCGACCATCGCGTGCAGCTTTTCGGCAACGACGGTTTCTTTGGGATAGGACCGCAACTCCGGCGCAGGAAAATCGAGCAGCGTGGGATAGCGTGTCAGGCGTGCTCCCGGAGTCATTGCATCCCCGGATCCGATGTCGATCTGCAAGGAAATGCGCGCTGTGTCCAACGTAGCCTTCATTTGCAGGCGCTGGCCGCCATATTCCTGTCCCTCGAGAATCTGGCTGATACGAATACTACCGGCGTCGAAGACCATACCGTCAGGAGGCACATCTTGCCGGCAGATTGCCTGAAACACCTCGTTTAGGTTCCCGGCTGATGTGTCGCCGAAGCCCAGCAGGTCGAGATCACGGGTGGGACGATGCAGCTTGCCGGTCCAGATGGTAAAGAGCACGGCGCCCTTGAGCACAAACTGACCCGCATAAGGCGACTGTGACAGGCGATAGAGGAGCCGTTCGATGGCGTAGAGCGATAGCACCAGATTGAAATCTTCCTGACGCTGATGGCTCAGGTTGAGAAGGCGCTGGCGAACAGAGGCTGGCAGGTTGACGACGGTGGGCTTTGTCATAGCATCGCTTCGATGTAGGGTTTGATGACGGCCTGCACGCGACAGATCTCCGCAAATTGCCACAGATCGTCCACGGTAGCTTTGCGTTGATGCAGCGCATCTCTCAGCGCCTCGATGGCCACATCCAGGCCGATCTTGTGTCGGTATTTGAAGCAATCTGCCACGGTTTTGGCAACGCTGTACACTTTGACCTGCGCATCCTCGATGCCGTGCATCTCGACGCCGGTGGTGAAGGCGTCTCCAGAAAAACGAACGAACCGCAGCGGCAGGCCGGTGGACGCGGGCTGCCAAGCCTTGTTTTCGATTGCCAGCCAGACCTCGAAGGGCGCTTGCGTGGTCAGCCCGTGGAAGCGCAGGGCGCTCAGCAAGCAGACCACAGCCTTGGGCGCGCGCCGGCTGGCCTCGGCCAGTGTGTGATGCTCTGTCGCAGGCAGTTCCGGCAGCGCATAGCGCCCCCGATCGACGCGCACGATTCGTCCCGTGCGGTGCAGCCAATAGAGACTGGAGGGCGAGAGGCCTTGCGCCCTGACATCTTGCAGGTGGATGACGCCCTGGTCGCGCAGCAGCGCCAGGATCATGTCGCTGTTTTTCATGTTGTAATTATACGATACCTCGGTACTTTTTCGAAAGTACCGAGGAGTTCTGTAAAATGTGCCGCCGCTTCAGGTGGCCAGGTGTGGTCTGTTATGACTGCGGGTGAGGCTTGGGGTTGCCTCATGTTGTGAACGCCGGGGCCGGCATCTCGTCCCAGGTGCGGCCGTCGAGCAGGCGACCGTGCTGTTTTTTGCGCACGCCGCCCCACTGTTTGAAGAAGAAGGGCAGGCGCTGGCGCTGAACCTCTACCAATACGTGATCTCAAACTCGTCTTCAGGGATGCCAGCGGCTGCAACGATTGCGCTACTGATCTGCCTGACAGTCTCGCCGCTTAGGTTGACATATATCCACCAGCCGTTGCTGAGTTCATACGAGGCAAATTCAAATGGCTGTCGCGCAAAATAGGTCGGATATTGTGCAATGATCCGTTGCTCAAAGTCCGCACCTGTCCACTCTACAGCCACATCAGCAGTGCGTCGCAATACGTCTCGCCAGCTTGCTACCGGATAAATGTCACCCAAAATAACCACGTTCCGGGGACGCTCTTCCCATCCTGCTGCTGCCTCGCCCAATTGTGGCCAGATCTCGGTCGCCTTGGCCATGAGCCACTGTGCTCGGCCACGGATTGATTGACCATTCCACCGCTCTGGCGCTTCGTCGCGGAAATAGTTCTGGTTGAGCAGCAATCCGTGTTCAGCCAGTCTCTGGCGTTTCGTCGCGTAGATCGAGTTGGACAGTTGTGAATTCCAGTCTTGCGTCACAAGCGTCAAGTTCCCCAGTGTGTGCAAGAGTTCAAAATCCTGTTGCCAGTTCTCACCTAGATGCTGTTTCCAGGCCTCGGTGAGTGTTTGGGGCATGATGTGTTCGATGGTTGGGTCGCTGTTCAGGACAGTATAGGCGCCGCTGCCGGACGAAAGGCGCCGGTTGATGCCATCCAGCACCAAGGCCAGCTTCTGTCGGGTCAGGATATCGCGGCGGTAGAGCCGGATCGTTTCAGCAGATTGGCGCAAACGCACGTCGCTTGGTTCGTTTTTCGTGCCCAGGGCCTCCTTCAGCGATGCCGCAAATTCGGCTTTGCCAATGTCTTTGCCCAGGTCTTTGACCAGAGGGGGGAACATTTTGTTCAGATAATTGGTTGAATCCTGATTCAGGAAACGACGCACCATGTAGATCTCGAGCAATCCCAATCCCGCCAGGAATTCATCACGTCCAATTTGGCCCGACTGCCAAATGTCATACATGAATAGCAGGAAAGGATAGCCAGTGGAGCTTTCCATCACGTTCAAACGCTCCAATTGTCGGCGCACCTCCTTGTCGGGTTCATTTTGCGGGCGCAGCAACCGGTCGTAGTAACCAGCGAAACGCTTGATTGTTGTCAATTCCGCTTCAAAATCAGCCTCACTCATCGCCTCGCCCCGATCCCGAAAGCGAGAGTACACGTGTTCCTGGTTGATCAGCGCGCCGGAATGGTAGGCAAAATAGTGCCGCAAAAAAGCCGTCAATTCGCCCAGGCGGGATCGGCCAACCGTACGTTTTTCTAGCAACATCTCCTCAATCGGCGACCACAATTCGGTGAATACCGGTTCCTGCCGTCCGGGCGACAGCTTCATCGCAATGTAGTTTCGCACAAGGTCAGCCTGGGTAAGAGACTTGCCCTTGTAGTTGAGGCTTTCGAATATCTCGTAGGGTCTTTCGTTCTGGCTAAGATTGATGAAGACCACCTGCAGGCTGGTCATGAGCACATTGAACAAACGGTTGGGATCCACCTGATCGCTTTTGAGACGGTTCCCAAGCTGGGTTGTCAGATACTCGAAAGCGCCCGGCACTTTGGACTCCAGCCCCTCAGGCGGTTGCTTGCCCCTGATGATAGCGCAATAGCTGACCCGATCTCCATATTTCGTGGTGGGCAACAGTTTGTAGTAAAGATCGCCGCTTTCGTCTTGATTCATCAACATTCGCCGGATTTTTTTGCGCAGACCGACGTATGCTTCGTCGTCCTCCAGTTGGCGTTCCAACGCGCAGAGCAGCAGGGAGATGGTAGTCAGCCGCTGTTGGCCGTCGACCAAGCGGAAAACGGGCACTGTGCCCGCCTGGGTGCCATCATTGATCACAACCAGCGACCCCATGAAATGCTCCGGAGGCTTTTCGTCCTGGTAGATCTCGTAGATTCCGAAAATGTCGTTGAGCAGGGTCTGCCATTCTTGCTTCTCCCAGGCATATTCCCGTTGAAAGTGAGGCAGCACATAATGAATGTCGCCGCCTGAACTGAATACTTTGACCATCTGCAGGCTATCAGCCTTCATGAACGCCTCCTCTTTGTGGTGATTGGAGAATCGAACTTCGAGTGTTGATCCTGATTGGCGGCTTCGCCGTCGCCTTCTACCTCCCTCCCGTCTCCGTCTCGATCAACCAATCTCTTCTGCCGTCCCTCTCCCACCACCCGCCGAGGGTCGCCGGGTCAATCGTCAGGTAGGTCACGCCGATGGCAGCGAAGTACTTCTGGGCGCAGCGGATCTTGCGCCGCTCGTGGGGGAACTGGAGCCTGCCCAACTCGGTCGTGCCTTTGGTCTCGTGCACGAAGGTCTGCACCTGCACCTCGCCGTTGCGGCGGACACGGGCCACGCCCCAGTCGGGGTTGTAGTTGCCGATCAGCTCCGGCAGGTCCACCTGGAAGCGGGGCGGGAACTTGAAGTAGAAGACGATGGCGTCCCCCTCGCGGCGGATCACCTCCACGTAGCGCTGCTCCACATCCGAGTCCTTTTGCACCAGGTCGTAGAGGCCGTGCGGCCCGGCTTCGATGACTTCTTTCTGCGGGTAGGGCCGCCGCGGCGGGAAGAGGTCGGCCAGGTCGTAGCCGCCGGCGCCGTCATCCGTCACAAAGGCAATACGCTCGGTGATGTGATCGGCCAAGGCGTTGCGCAACTCGCCGATGAAGACGGCCGCAAAGCCCTCCGGGTTGCCCAGGATGCGGGCCTTCTGCTCCGGGCGCATGCGCCGCAGGATGGCGTTGACCGTGGGCCGGGTGAGGTCGGTCTGGCGGGCGGCGCGGTCGAGCAGATTGAAGACCGGGGAGCGTTCTGTGCGCAACTGCACCTGGCGCTCGCGCATCACGCCGCCCAGCGCCTCGGGCGTGTAAACCTCCTCCTGGCCCTCGCCCAGCTTCCAGGCAGTGTTGGTGAAGGCCACCTGCCAGGCGTCGCCCGCCTGATCCAGCGCCACTGTGCCCAGGCTGCGCAGTCGGTCATCGTGCAGCAGCCGGGCGAGATCGTCGCCGGGCTTGAAGGTGCGGGTGATGGTCTCCTCCTCGCCGTCGGCATCGAAGAGGCGGAAGGTGATGCGGGCGCTTTGCGCGGTCACCCGCTCCACCTTGACCCGGAACGCGCCCAGGACGATCTTGCCCTTCTCCACCATTAGCACGTGGCCGGGGAAGACGGCCTTGTTGAGCCGCGTCACGCACTCGCCGATCAAAGTCTGGGTGTCCACGGCGATGTGGTAGCCCACGCGGCGGTTCAGCTTCTCCCAGAACGCGGCAAAGTCGGGGTTCTCCAGGAAGATGGCGTCATTGCGCTCGGCCACGCGGCGGTTGCGTGCGTCGGTGGGCAAGGGCGGCGGCGCGTCCCCGTCGGCCACGTACTCGCTCTGCAAACGCTGGGCGTAGGAGCGGTAGCTTTCGTTGGCGACCACGGTGAGGACGTTGACCCACTCATCCTGCACCCGCTCGCCCATCTGATTGACGGCCAGGCGCAGGCCGCGTCCGATCTCCTGCCGCTTTTTGACCTCCGAGACCGTCTGGTTGAGGGTGCAGATCTGAAAGACGTTGGGGTTGTCCCAGCCTTCTTTGAGGGCAGAGTGGGCAAAGATGAAGCTGACCGGCTCGTCCAGGGAGAGCAGCCGCTCTTTGTCCCGCATGATCAGGGCGAAGGCCTGCTTTTCCAGGGTCCGCTCGGCCACAGTGCGGCTCTCGGTGTCTACCGCCTCCTCGCCGCCGTCCTTGCCCCTCTTGCGGGCAAAGTAGGCCTCGCGCACCTCTTCAGACCGGCGGCCGCGGAAGAGCGGGTGGTCGGGGGCGATGCGGGCGAACTCCTCGTCGAAGAGGCGCCGGATCAGGCCGTCGGTGGCGGTGTAGTTGGCCACCCGGTCGATGAAGAAGAGTGAGAGCACCTTGATCCCGCGGCTGTGCAGCGCGGCCTGGGTCTCCATGTGCTGGAGCAGGGTCTGGCGGATCTGTTCGCGAAAGACCGCGGGCCGCGAGGGGGCCATGCCCGCGTGCAAAGTCAGCCGCTCGCCGTTGCGGAACTCGACGTAACCCTGGCCGGCGTCGATGTTCTCGACCACGTAGCCGTCCTGGTGTTCGGGCATGTGGGTCTTGGCGAAGAGATCGTCGCCCTGGCGCAGGATAACTTCGCCCTCGCGCACGCCGATCAGGTCGCCGATGCGGGTGCGCAGCCGGGCGGTGATCCTGGGCGGCGGAGTGATAGACGTCAGGGCGAGGAAGGCCACGTTGGCGCTGTCCCGCTCGATGACGCCGTAGACCTGGATGCGCTTGACCAGGCTGCGCTGGTAGGCGTCGAAGGGGCTGAGACGGTAGACCGGGTTCGGGCTGGAGCGGTGGGTGGCGCTGTAGCGTAGGGCCAACAGCGGGTCAAGGGTGCGCAGCGCCTGCCGCGACTTCTCGCTCTCCATGTTCTGCGGCTCGTCCAGGATCAGCACGGGGCGGGTCTCTTGGATGAAGTGGAAGGGTCTGCGCTCGCCAGGCAGCTTCTCCGAGGCTTTATAAAGGTTGTTGCTGGCTTTGTTGAACGCATCCAGGGTGATGAGCAGCACCGTGGTCGTGTTGGCGGTGGCGTAGTGGCGCAGCCGGCTGAGTTGGCTGCCATCGTACGCCACCAGGTCGAAGGGTTCGTTGCCGTAGAGGGCGCGCAAGTGGTCGCGGGTGATCTGGACGTTCTTGATCACGCCTTCGTAGATGGCGATGCTGGGCACGACGATGACGAACTTGCTCCAGCCGAAGCGCTGGCGCAGCTCGTAGATCGTCCGCAAATAGACGTAGGTCTTGCCCGTGCCGGTCTCCATCTCCACGGTGAAGTGGGGAAAGCTGAAGTTGCGCTCCTCGACCCCGACCAGGCCGAGGCCGTAGTCGCGTTCGATGCGCTGGCTGAGGAGCAGGCCGTTCTCTCGCTGGACGGCGTTGAGGTTGTCCAGCAGCCAGTTGTCCGCCAGTTCCTCGTAGCGCGGCAGATTAGCGACCACCTCGTTGTCCAGGCGGAAGGCCTCATCGAAGCGGGGCAATCCCTCGAAGAGGCGCACGACGCTGGCGACGGCCTGGAGCTGGTGTTCCTGGTTGGCGTCGAATTTGAGTTGGAGTTTGGTTGACACAAGCGCTCCTGGTCACCGGCCAGTCAGAATGGAAAATCGCCGAGGATCTCGTAGGTGGCAGCTGGCTCGCGCAGAGCGGGGACCGGTGACGGATGGTAATCGACGAGCTCGGGCGGCCCCTCATCAACTTCATTATAGCGTTCCAGCCAGGCCAGAGCCGTGCCCTGAGCATGGTGCTGCTTTTGCCCATGCACATAGGCAATGGCGTCAGCTAACTGCCGTTGGCCGAGTGTCAACACACCGTAGCCGCGCTGCCAGGCGAAGTGAGAAGGCAGGCCTTGTTGGTTGAGGTCATGCGAGGAAGCGCCCTTGACCGTCTTGACCCAATGGGAAACGGCGACATGGGGAGGAATGGCCGCGACAACGTGGGTGTGTTCGGTCCAGCCATCGATGGCGTAGACGTAGGCGCCAAGCTCCGCCGATTTGCGCACGATGTAGGCGAACAGCCGTGGCTCGATTGTGGGTGTGATGAAGGGTTCGCGATTCTTGGTCGCCCAAACGATATGGTAGTAGTTGCGCCAAAAGGACATAGGTTGAACTCCATGGTTGGTCGATTCTGCAGGCAGCTTCCGAATGAGCCGTCGAATGAGCCGAATGAGCCGCCGAATGAATTCGGCGTCTGATACGAGGAAACCCGTTGAAACGGGTTGCCGATAACGCTATTCCGCCATAAAAACCTGCTTTAGCAGGTTTCCGATGCCAGACCGTGAATTCATTCACGGGACACACGGGGTTGCGTGGTTGGCCGATTCCGCCGCCGAATGAGCCGCCGAATGAATTCGGCGTCTGATACGAGGAAACCCGTTGAAACGGGTTGCCGATGACGCTATTCTACCATAAAAACCTGCTTTAGCAGGTTTCCGATGCCAGACCGTGAATTCATTCACGGGACACACGGGGTTGCGTGGTTGGCCGATTCCGCCGCCGAATGAGCCGCCGAATGAGTTCGGCGTCTGATACGAGGAAAC
>DOUV01000645.1:0-2960 GCA_003520455.1 Chloroflexota bacterium
ACCTGGGCGCGCGCCGCCGCGCGGCTTGAGCATTACCTGGTCGAGGCCACGCGGCAGCGCATCGACCGCTGAAACGTTGCAAGGCCAAACCAGGAATCGCCACTGTACGCGCCAGAATGCCAGAATGCCAGAAGCGATTGGCGCGGGCCGAGTCGCTCGTTCGCAGGCCATGGGCACCACTCGTCGGCTCCTCGATCAAGATCCAGGCGCGGAAGCGGATGACAGCAGCGACGACCGGCTCATTTTCCGCAGGCGCAGCGCGATCAACGTGACCATGAACAAGGCCCCGGCAACCCTCGCTGCCAGCCGGGCCAGGGCCGCCCCCACCGGGCCGAAGGTCGGGATGAGCAGCCACCCGCTGGCCACCAACGTGGCCAGCCGCACCGCATCGGAGGCGGCCAGGGCCCGTGGCTGCTCCAGCGGAAAGCCGAGCAAAATCACCGGAGTCGTCGCAAGATCAAAGAGAACCACCAGGGTCAGGACGAGCAACGCCTTGACGGCATCGGCGTAGTCGGGACCGTAGAAGGTGACGATAAAGGGCCGGAAGAAGGGAACGAAGAGTGCTGAGCCGGCGATCAGCACCGCACTGCGCTTCAGGCTCCGCACGACGAACGTGCGCATCTCGGTGGAGGTGCGCAGGGATGAGACGCCCGGCAGCAAGACCGTCAAGCGCGTCTGGCTGACGATGTCCATCTTCATAGCCAGGTTGAAGGCCAGCGCGTAGACACCCACAGCGGCAGCCGGCGTCCAGCGGCTCAGCATGACCAGGTCGAGCTGGGCGGCCAGGAGCGAGAGAATCGCCGAGACCCAGAGCCACTTGCTGAAGGCGGCGAGCTCCCGCCAGGCCTGGCGGGAAGGCCGAGCCAGGGCCTCGCCGAACGAGAAGAAACCGGGCGGCAGGAACCGCAGCCCGACGACGAAACCGACGAGCGGATTCACGGCCCCGAGCAGTATGACCGAGGCCACATCAAGGCGGTTGGCTGCAACCAGAGCGAAGACGCCGATTAGATAGGTGAGCGCAGAGAGAATCTGGAGCCCGGCCAACTGGCCGAAGCGGCGCATCGACTGCAGGACGGCGACGATGAAGCCATTGCCGGCGACCGCGATCAGCCCGATCATCGCCAGCCGGAGATAGGGCTCGGCCTCCGGCCGGCCCAGCACCACACGCGCAATTGGCCCGGCGAGCAGGATACCGACGACCGCCGCGATCACGTTGGTGATCACTGCCAGCGAAAAGAAGCCGCGAGCGAGCCGGCGGGCGCGCTCTGGCTCGGGGCCCAGCACACGGGCGAGCGCGCGCACAGCGGTGTAGGTGAGCCCGAAGTCCCCTACCGTATCGGCGACAGCCAGAACCAGCGAGACCAGCGCGATGAGCCCGTAGCCGGCCGGACCGAGGAAGCGCGCAATCAGCACGCTCGTGACGAAGCCGAGCAGGAACCGGCTAAGGTTGCCGGCCAGCGTGATCGCCGAATGGCGCGTCGCCGGCGCCTGCACTTCACGCACGAGCCGCACGCGCAGCCCGGCGACGACTGGGGAGCGGTAGAGTCGAGCCATCACCCGAGCTGTGCTCGCGGGGCGCTCCAGGAGGCGATGAGCGCACGAAGCACCCAACGCCAGGTTGGCCGATGAAGGGGGTAGGCCCGGATGGCGCGGATGAGGTGCTGATGGGCACGGTTCCTGTCACCGTCCGAGAGGTACACACGGGCCAGGTGGGTCTGGTGGCGGGCAAGAGTACGCCGCACCTCGAATCGGACCGACCACGGCAGCGGTCCCGACGCCAATCGTTCCAGGGTCATGATGGTGTATTCATACTGGCGCGCCCCATGCACCAGGTTGAACTGGCCTGCGTGGCGCCGGATGAGGGCGACTGGTTCCGGGATACAACCCGCCTCACTCGCCCTGGCCAGGCGGAGCAGCAGGGAATAATGCTCGACCGGCCCCGCCGCCGCCTCCAGCAGACCAACCTGGTCGAGCAGGGCTCGCCTGACAACCAGCGTACTCGGGTGAACAAACATATCTCTGACCAGATCCCGCAAGATTGTGCCGCTCCGAAGCTGATGGGAAGGGACGACGGGTCCGCTGATGGTGCCATCCGGGTCGAGAAAGACCAGGTTGCCGTAGACGAAGCCCAGGCGCGGTTGCCGGTCAAACAGGGCCAACTGCCGCGCCAGCTTGTCGGGCAACCACACGTCGTCAGAGTCAAGAAACGCGATGAACTCTCCGCGGGCGGCGCGGATCCCGGCGTTGAGTACCGGGGTTGGCGAGCCGGCATGCGGCAGGAAGAGGGCCCGCAGCCGGCTCCCGTACGTGGCCAACAACCCCCGGGTATCGTCGGTGGAACCGTCGTCGGCGACGATCAGCTCGAGATCGCGGTGGGTCTGGGAAAAGACGCTCTCAATGGCGTCCGGCAGGAGGGCCTCCCGATTATAGGTTGCGATAATAACGCTGACGCGAGGAACCATGCGAACCTTTTAAAAGAGAGCGGCCCGAAGAGAGGCACTTACGAACCAAACGCACCCAGTCATGGGGCCGAGGGCCCCGGGATCGCCGAGACCGAAGGCCACGCGAGAGTGAAGGGCACTGGCTGCTGATACAAGCAACCAACCGGACAGTGCGTCACAACGACCGATTCTACCATCAAGCCAAATCGAGGACTACAGTACGTGGAGCCTGCTCCCTCAAAGTATACGACGAGAGGAGGACGGATGGATTTTCGCACTGGTCCAACCTCGTCCGGCCGCGACCGCCTATGAGCATTGGTGCGGCCAGCAATCTCGGCTCCGAGACTGGAGACATGGGGCCCGATCTGGAGATACGGCCGATTGACCCGGAAGAGGCGAAGACTATAATCGCTAGAGCGCCTGTCAAGGCGTCACCGAGACGATTGCAAAGCACCTTGTGAAGGTGCGTTCAGGGTCGGAGGGGCGCCCGGCCGGGCGCCCCGACAGCGCGCCCAAGAC
>DOUV01000645.1:3057-3708 GCA_003520455.1 Chloroflexota bacterium
GCGCAACGACGACTTGACCGATGGTCTAGACTCACGAGAAGCTGGTGCCGGGATCCGCGCCCGTGGACATCCAACGCGCAGACCAACAAAGACTCAGCCGGGGAAGCCCATCCGGGAGGTGGATCCCGCTCGGGCTCTTCTCTCTGAGCCTGGGATTCGGCCTGGTCGCGATCGGGGGGAGCCATTTCGAGGGCCTGTACGGACAGGATTCCTTCGCCTACTACGGTTACGCCCTCGGCCCGCTGCGCGCGAGCCTGCTGCATGGCCAGGCGCCCCCACCGTTCTTCTGGCCCCTCGGCTATCCTCTGCTTGCTGCGCTGGCCTCCTTGCTCGTAGGAAACCGCGGTCCCCAACTCGTCAGCCTCCTCGCGGCCGCGCTGGTTCCGCTCTTCACCTTCGCCCTGGCCGACGAGGTCCTGGCCGGCGAGAATAGCCTTGCCCCCCGCCGCCGGCGGATCGCCACGCTGTCAGGGGTGCTCGCCGCCTTGTGTGGCCTCCTGCTGCAAGCCGGAACGGTCGTCATGTCCGATGCCAGCGCGCTCGCCTGGGCGACGCTGGCAGCCTGGGCGCTGGTCCGCTACGGCCGAGGCGGTCGCGTGCGCTGGCTCGCCCTGGCGGCCTTCTCCCTGGCCTGGAGCATCCTGACTCGTT
>DOUV01000493.1:0-120 GCA_003520455.1 Chloroflexota bacterium
AGACGTTCGCGCACAATTGCAATTATTCTTAATCCGCTCGTGCGCTTTTCCAATCGACTCTGTCCCACCGCGTGCCCGGAGGGGCCCGCCCGGCCGGAGGCCCCCAGCCGCGATTTCAAT
>DOUV01000493.1:173-3505 GCA_003520455.1 Chloroflexota bacterium
AGCGATGGTCAGGTTCAATTGGAGACTTGCAACAGCGCGCTGAAGCGCGCACTACAAGCCACATCCGGCTTCTACGGATCACGAACTTTGGGTCGGCCTGGGAGTATTGTGTAACTCCTGTCAATGATAGCTGTACTGATCGAGCACCGGCAATCGCTGTCTTTCTCACTGATTCTGCCGCGCAACCCGCGGCTCACCAATTCGGTCGAGAACACGAGCCAGATTCGCCTCGACGCTGCAGGCGGCATCCACAAAGAGTGTCTCTCCCTGGTCCCAGGGTTGGAAGTGCTGGCGCAGGCGCTCGACCGCCTCCCACCCGACGGGTTTCCACCCTGGAACGTACTGCACACGCCGACTCACGCGCTCACGCCAGAGCGCCTCGTCCGAGCAGTAGCAGTAGATTGGGAAGAAGGCGGCATCGTTCTGCGTCGCGATGTCGCGGGCTACCTGGCGAAAGCCATCCAGCGTGAAAACAGCGTCCAGGACAACGCTCAGTTCGAGCGCCAGTTGCTCGGCGGCGAGGTCGAGTATGAGGTGATAGCCATCGATGCCGGTGGCAGCAGGCACATAGTCGCGGAGGACGCGCTGGATGCGGTCTTTGGCCAGCAACGGCGCGTGGAGTCGCTGCGCGACCAGGCGCGCCAGCGTGGTTTTGCCCGAGCCGGGGAGCCCGGAAAAGAGGATAAGTGCCGGCTTCATGATTTCTTCTGCCGCTATCGCTGCGACTGGTGAGGGCACCGCTCCCCCGGTGCCCTCGGAGTGTGCTACCCGGCCTACTGAGCGGTCCAGCCTCCATCAACGAGTAGAACCGTGCCCGTGACGAGCCCGGTCGAGGGAGAGGCGAGATAGATGACAGCACCGGCCACATCCATAGGCGTGCCAACATGGCCGACCGGGAGCCGGGCCAGGACATCGGCGAGGAAGGCGGGATCGTCGAGCCGTTCCGCCGTTCCCGGCGTGCGGATGAAGGTCGGGGCGACCGCATTCACGGTGATCCCGTACGGTGCCCATTCGAGCGCCAGCACCTTGGTGAGCAGGTTCACGCCTCCCTTGCTCGCACAGTAGACTGCGTGGCGGCGGATGCCTACGCTTCCCGCCTGCGAACTCATATTGATGATCCGGCCGTACCGCTGCTCGATCATTCGCCGGCCGACGGCCTGACAGACAAAGAAAAGACCCTTGAGATTGACGTCCATCATCTCGTCCCAATCAGCCTCAGTGACCTCGACAGCATCGTGGTTGTATCCGAGACCGGCGTTGTTGACGAGGATGTCTACCCGGCCGTAGGTGGACACACTCTTCTGGACGGCCGACTCGATCGAGCCAAGATCGCGGACATCGAGTTGGACGGGTAGTGCCTGACCACCAGCTCGTTCGACCTCAGTTACGAGCGCATCCAGGTCCGCCACAGTGCGAGCCGCCGGGACGACCCGCGCCCCGGCGGCGGCGAGCGCGAGGGTCAGGTCGTGGCCAATCCCGCGGCTCGCCCCTGTAATCAGCGCAACCTGGCCGTCGAGTCGAAACGTTGGATACGCCATGGGAACCTCCTGGCAGATCGAGAGAATAGGCTATTCTCAAGTGGCTGTATCCCCTTCAGCCTGAGCGTCGGTCTGTGGTGCTCCGGCCACGGATACCTCACGGGCTCCGAGCGGCGCAGTTTGACGGTGTTACCGTCCGTATACCTGGCAAGCTGATGCCGGACGACGGACGAAGCCGAGAACCAAGCGGCCCGAAGCGACCAACGAGAGGATTCATCACAGCAAAGAGTACCACGAAACCAAAGACTGTCCACTATTTCTGGGCGCCGGGTGATAGCGTATCTCACTTTCTGTAAAAGTGGCGCGTACGCGCCACTTTTACAGAAATATGAACCCATCATCCGCCGGGTCGGGCGCGGGGCGACTCAATGGTCGAGTTGATGCAGTGTCTCTGGGGGTTCAGGCGCCGACCTCCTGGCATCACGGGAAGGACGACTCAGGTCCAGGGAACGAGCGGCGGCCGATTGAGCCGCGGCAAGGGCTATCTGGCGCGCCTCGTCGAGGACCACTGTTCTATTTACACAGTGGTTGGTTCCAAATTAAGGTTGAACGGCCCGGCGGGGTGAGTTGCTCGAACTTTCAATCTTACCATAGAGGAGTCGTCATGGCCCGGTTCAGTTGGATGCGCAGGGAGTTGTACCGCCGTCTTTTCATCGTGCTTGGGAGTGTTGGTCTTCTCTTCGGCGTCGTCGCCTCGCGAGTGGGAGCGGCGGCGGGCGACCCGACGTTCATACACCTTCCCACGGTTGTGGAATCGACTCTCACCCGGTCCGTAGCGGGCCGGCTATGCCCGGCCGGCTACCACGACCCCACCAGGTGGCACCCGCTGATCGACCCGGCGACGGGCTGTCACTTCAACCACGAGCACAAGGATGACCCTCACGTCCTCGACGACGTGTTCGGCCCGGTCGAGACGTACCTGGGGGGCTACTCGATCAGCCACCCGTGGCAAACGGGGCCAACGGGGACGGAAGAGAACCACCACAAGCACGAGTCCTACGGATGGTTCGTGCTGCGCGACCTGCCACCCAGTGCCTCTCGTAGCCAGAATGGGGCCATAGACGACAAAAGCGACGTGGCCTTCGTGAAGAACATCCGGGTGCAAGTCCACAGCGACATGCATGCAGGTGGGGTAGGAACACGTTTTCACTCGGTTTGGATTGAAGTGCAGGTGTGCTACCGGACCGACCCGAATGATTGTGGGATCGCTCGCTTCGGGGGCCACCAGGACTATGGAGAGTTGCGGGTCGATGGGGTCTGGGTGCCGCTCCCCGGCGACCCCGATCCGAAGGATATTGACCGTCTTATCGCGTCCCGGAATCACTCGAGCACGAACCATACGGTCGCCTGGGTCGGTCGCTTCAACGATGCGAACGGGCCGATCGCCTACGCGGGTGTCCGTCACTCGACCAAGGATGCCTGGCAGACGATTGACCCGCTGAACCCACTCGCGCTCAACCTTACCTGCCCCGACTTCCAGTGTGCGATGAACGGTTCGACCGCGCGCCTCGACTTCTTCATCATCCGGCCCAGACATCTCAAGACCGGCGATCGTTTCGCCAGGCTCAACTTTCGCGGCTACGCCGACCGGAATCTGCGTGCGGTGACAGGCTGTACGGCGCTGGGGCCCGACTGCATCCCATTAGTTCTCGAGAATTTCCCCAACCTGCGGATGGTCCAGTTTCGGAACAGTGGAGTATGGCGCGAGTACGATAGCTCGCCTCCTGGCCAACATTGGATCGAGTATCCAAATTGAGGGAGCCCGGCGGTTAAAACCGCGGCTGGGGGCCTGCG
>DOUV01000493.1:3567-4573 GCA_003520455.1 Chloroflexota bacterium
GATTCAGGTGGAACGGGGCTACCACGCGCACGACGAGCCGCTTGTCCTCCTGGGGGGCAATTTGCAGCAAAGGCGTGGGCTTGTCTTACCGAAGAGCTCTCTTCTACCGGCTCTTCGTCCGAAAGATAGGCACCCTGGCGCGTGCCCTTCGAGCGAATCCGTCAGGAGCGAACGGAGGGGTGGTTCTGGGCGAGTGCGGAGGACGGCTCACGATTGGCCTCCTGCAGGGTGTCCAGAATCAGGGTGGCAATCTGGTTGAGCTGATCGGGGTTGGCGACGAAGTCCAGCCTGTCGGTGGGAATCGTGAGAACCGGGCAGAGCGTGAAGCGTGCCGTCCATTCATCGTAGAGCCGGTTGAGCTGTTCGAGATAGTCGCGACTGATGTCGCGCTCGAAGTCGCGGCCGCGCTGGCGGATGCGCTTCTGGAGGATCTCGACCTCCGCACGCAGGTAGACGATGAGGTCCGGCGGCGGGAGGACCGCGCTGACGGCCTGGTAGAGCTCGCGGTAGACGCTATAGTCGCGCGGGTCGATCGCGCCCTGCTCGTAGAGGTTGGCGGCGAAGATCTCGGCATCCTCGTAGACGCTGCGATCCTGGATCACGGAGGCGGGGTGCTCGAGGATCTGGCGGTGGTTCTGGAGGCGGCGCGAGAGGAAAAAGACCTGGCTGTGAAAGGCCCACCGGCGCATATCCTGGTAGAAATCGGCCAGGTAGGGGTTGTCGTTGACGGCCTCGTAGAATGGCTCCCAGCCCAGACGTTGCTCGAGCAGGCTGGTGAGGGTGCTTTTGCCGACGCCGATGTTGCCGGCAATGGCGATGAACCGTTTCATAGGCTAGCCGTCAGTGCACTCCGTTCTGCGGGTGGAGTCTGGGGCCAATCGCTCGAGGAGGGCGCCCTCGAGATCCACACCCAACTCGTTGGCCAGTTGCAACAGGGCCGCCAGGCAGTCGGCGAGGCTGGCGGGCAGGTTGGGCCGGCTCGCGGCCAGGGCATTCGGGGTCGAAC
>DOUV01000979.1 GCA_003520455.1 Chloroflexota bacterium
CACCGGAGTCGCGCCGCTTGCTCGCCGGGCGCCACCAGTGTCACGTCGGCGCCGGCTGCTAACAGACGCGCCGCGACCACGCCACCCACAGCCCCGATTCCAATGATGGCGATCTTCATGACATCGTTTCTTGAGCAACCAACTCATCCGAAGTCCACGGCAGGGTCGAACGTCGGGCGTGCGAGGTGTGACGCGCCTTCGCCGTGGTCGGGGGATGGCGGAAGGCCCGTTCCCATCCCGGCGGGCGTCTACTTGAAGGCGTCAGGTGGGTCGCACCTTCATCAAGAGCGCAGGGCTGCCATTGGTCCGAACGCATTGGGTAAGTATTATACTCACGCCCTGCTATTTGCACGACGAGGCATTTGCGCGCATGCACAACACCCTCATGCTCCTCGCCGCCATTGTGACGATCTACATCACCAGCCTGCTGCTCGGCGAGCGCAAGGATCGTTGGTTTCGCCGCCGGATCGGCCAGCAGCCTGCCAGTGAGGGCCGCTGGCAGGATCACTTTCGCTTTGGTTTTCCCAAAACGCGCGAGGGGGTTCTGATCGTCCTGCTGCTCTTCGTGGCCATCGCGCTCGAGGCCTGGATCATTTTACGACTGATTGGGTAGCGAGCGGGGGGTACGACCTCAACTCACGTACCGCGCCAGCACGCGATCCACACTCGCACCGTAGGCCTCCCCAAAAAGATTGAGGTGGTTGAGGAGGTGGTAGAGGTTGTAGAGATCGCGCCGCACCGGATAATCGGAGTCGAGCGGCCAGGCAGCCTCGTAGGCGGTGCGAAACGAGGGGGGGAAGCCGCCAAACAGTTCCGTGAACGCCAGGTCGGCCTCGCGGTGCCCGTAACTCACCGCTGGATCAATCACGGCCGCGGACTCGTCCGCCAGAGGCAACCAATTGCCGCCCCAGAGGTCGCCGTGCAGGAGCGACGCCGGCGGCCGCACCGGCAGCCACTCCCCCAGCCGAGCGAGCAGGCGCTCCAGCCGCTGGCGGCGTGGAGTGGGCAACCGGTCGCGCTCCGCCGCCAGGGTCATCTGGTGTCCGAGACGACGCTCCTGAAAAAAGGTTATCCAGTCGGTTGACCAGCCGTTGGGCTGGGGCGTCAGGCCACAGAAATTGTCCTGGTCGAGACCAAAGCGACCCCGCGGCTCGAGGCTCCTATGCACCTGGGCGAGGCCCTCACCCAGCCGGGCGGCAGCCGCCTCCCGTGAGCGACCCTGCTCCAGCCAGGTGAGGAGCAGCCAGGCCGGGCGATCCTGATCGTCCCAGGCCACGGGCACCGGCACGCGCGGACCACCGGCCCTCTCCAACAACCGCAGCCCGGCCGCCTCGGCCCCAAAGAACCCTGCCGGCGGCCGGGGATGATACTTGAGGAAGAAGGTGCCACCATCGGTCACGACCCGGGCAGCCCGGTTGATGTCGCCCCCGCCGGCGGCGCGAACCGCACGAATCGGCTGGCCCAGGGCAGCCACAACTGCCGTGCGAACGTTCTGTGGGATCATAGCTGGCTAGAGCCGCTCGCGCTCGCGGATCCACTCGAGCAGGCCGGTTGTGGCGTCATCGATCATGGCATAGACCTGGTCGAAGTTCCGCTCGTAGTACGGATCGGGAATATCCATCGGGGCGTTGGGCTCAGCCGCGAACTCCATCAGCAGGCGAACATCGACATCGTCGAAGCCTTCGCGCCTCACCATCCGCCGCAAGACGTTGAGGTTCTCAACGTCCATGGCGACGATATAATCGACCGTCTCCAACTGCTCGAGCGTAATCCGAGAGGCGCGTATATCGCCGAGGGGAACGCCGTGGCGCTCGAGCTCACGGAGGGTGCCCCGGTGGGGCCGTTCACCCAGGTGCCAGTCACCGGTACCGGCCGACGCCACGTGGATCTGATCCGCCAGACCGGCGCGCTCCACCTTCGCGCGAAAGACCGCCTCAGCCATCGGCGAACGACAGATATTTCCGAGACAGACAAAAAGCACTGAGACCATCAGCACACTCCCTGGCGGGCGGTCAACGGATCGCCTGCAGCCACGACAGATAAGCCGATCATAGCATCAACCGATACGCTCCGCTCGCGCCGTTGACCGGTCAAAAGATCCTCCTGGCCCGTTTCTCCGTTGTCCTCTCCGTTTATCCGTTGTTCCATCCGTTGACTCCATCGGTTGCTCCCCAGCCGTTGACCTCCTCGCCGGCACCGAGCGAGCGGGCCTCCGCCAGCACCGTTCCGTCGCGCAGTAAGGCGTGGTACCAGACGAGCGAGGCCGCCACGCGCGCCGCCTGGCTCCGCAAACGGAAGGTGTCACCGCTCTGGGCCGCGTGGCGATACTCGATCTGGTGCCGCCGGAGGCGAAGCATGGCCGGATCGCGGCCCCATGCCAGCCAGGCATCGTTGGCCTGCTGCTCAATCCAGTTGAGGTAGATCGCATTGTTGACGTGGTGCATCTGGTCGAGTTCGTATTGTTGCACGCGGCGCGTCGCCTCAAAGTGCCCCAGCAGGTCCCCGCTCGACGGCCCGGGCCACTCGAGCGGGACGAGGGCCGGCCGGCCGTTTGTCACGAACCGCTCCAGCATCTCCCGTGGAAGCCGCCGTGGGGTGAGGGTACTCAGATCGAGGAACACCCAATCCGCGCGCCCCCGAGCGAGCAAGGCATCATCATCACGGCGACGGGCCTCGTATTCACGGTGGGCTCGCACCCGCCGAAAGTCGCTCACCCAGGTTGTCACCGCGACTTGCTCGCCGTAGAAAGCGGGCTGCAGAAATTCGACGTCGATCCCGCGCATGACCCAGGCCGCCCCCATCGCCGCATACTCTTCCGGGCCGAAGCCCCGGGCGGCGGAGGCCTCCCAGGCGGTCTCCTGGAACCAGTGTAGAAAGACGGCGTGGGCCACTGTCCCGTCGACTCGTAGCTCATAACTGCGCACGCGGAACGTGCGCGTGAAGGTCGTCGCCATCGTCACGCTCCCGTCGCGGGCGCCTCGAGCGCGCTGAGGGCCACGACCCGGCGCTCGCGGGCCGCACGATCGAG
>DOUV01000022.1 GCA_003520455.1 Chloroflexota bacterium
AAGCAGCGGCGCAGCCTGCCGCACAACGCGGCCGGCGAGCGCCGGGCCGACACGAACGGCCTGGCGATCGACTGCGACCTGGGTCACGGTGATGCCTCTGGCTGCCCGCGCCCGGCCATCAGCAGCCCGATTCGGCCTACATCGACCTCGGCGCCGGGCATCACGCCCACGATTCGTCCCTCGTACATGACTGCGATCCGATCGCTCAGCGCCAGTACCTCGTCCAGCTCGGTGGAGACGAGCAGGATTGCGACGCCCGCCTGACGCTGGGCCAGGAGCTGGCGATGGACAAACTCGATGGCGCTCACGTCCAGACCGCGGGTGGGCTGCGCGGCAATCAGAACCTTCGGCTGGCCAGAGAGTTCGCGCGCGAGGATCATTTTTTGGATGTTGCCGCCCGACAGGCTGCCGGCACGCGTCTGGATCGACGGCGTGCGCACATCAAACAGACGCGCCAACCGTTCGGCCCGGGCAACAATCGCGGTGCGGTCGAGCATCCCCCTGCGGGTGTAGGGCGGGTCCCCGTGAACGGAGAGCACCAGGTTTTCGGCGACTGTGAAATCGGGGAGCATGCCCATGGCATAGCGGTCCGACGGGATGTGGCCCAGGCCGGCAGTGATGATGGACCGAGTTGGCGCGTTGGTCAGATCCGCACCGTCGATGAGCACGCGGCCTTGCTTCACACGCCGCAGGCCGGCGACCGCCTCTTCCAGTTCGCTCTGCCCGTTGCCGGCGACGCCCGCCAGCCCCAGGATTTCGCCTGCGCGGACCTGCAGACTCAAACCACGGAGGGCCGGAAGCTCGCGATCGTTGTCCACCCACAGGTCCTCGACCTGCAGGCGCGCCTCTCCCGGCGGCGACGGCTCCTTGTCCACGGTCAGCGCCACGTCCCGGCCAACCATCAATCTGGCCAGGGCGTGCTCGTTCGTCTCGCTCGTCGGTACCGTCCCCACCACGCGGCCATCGCGCAACACGGTGATGCGGTCGCTGGCGGCCATCACTTCGTTGAGCTTGTGGCTGATGAAGACAACACTCTTGCCCTGTTCGGCCAGACTGCGCAGGATCGACAACAGCTCATTCACCTCTTGCGGCGTGAGCACCCCCGTGGGCTCGTCGAGGATCAACACACCCGCGCCACGGTACAGCGCTTTGAGGATTTCCACCCGCTGCTGCTCGCCGACTGAAAGCTGCCAGACCACAGCCGCCGGGTCCACCTGCAGGCCGTAGCGCTCCGAGATCTCGACGATGCGCCCGTGCACGTCACGGGGGCGCTCCAGCAGCGGCGCGCGGGGCGAAGGCTGGCCGAGGGTCATATTCTCGGCAACGGTGAAGGTGTTGACGAGCATGAAGTGCTGGTGAACCATCCCCAGCCCGTGGGCGATTGCGTCGAAGGCCGAGCGAAAGTGAACCGGCTGGCCGCGCAGCCAGACCTCCCCCGCCTCCGGGCGGTAGAGCCCGTAGAGGATGTTCATGAGAGTCGTCTTGCCCGCACCGTTCTCGCCCAGCAAAACGTGGATTTCGCCTGGGAGCAGGTCGAAATCCACGTGATCGTTGGCCAGCACGCCGGGGAAGCGCTTGACAATTCCCCGCATTTCGACAACTGCCGATGAGGAGAAGACCATGGGCACTCCGTAGGGTGACGTGCGATGCCTGCCGGTGGGCTGGGGGCGAAAAGCCCGCCAGCTTTTCGCCCCCGCAGCCGCCGATACTACTTGGCTTCGCCGATGAACGGAACCGTCAACGATCCGTCCGCGATCTTCTTGATGCTGGCATCGATCCCGTCGAGAGCCCCCTGCGGCACCTTGTCTTTCAACTTAGGGTTGTAGACCAGTTTCAGCGCGCCTTCTTTGACCCCGAAGCGGTAATAGGGCGCGTTGAACGTGCCATCCTGGGTGTCATTCATCATCTGCGTGAACAGGGGCTCGAGGTCCCACACCAGGTTGACGATCACTGAGTCGGGACCGTTCTCGCTCATGTCTCCGACGTAGCCGGTGGCGTAGCCGCCCGTCTGTTTGGCGGCCTCAATGGCGCCGAGGGCAGGTCCCTCGCCGCACTCGATCCAGTAGTCCACGCCGGCGTCGGCCTGCGCCAGCGCGGCCTCTTTGGCCTTGGCCACGTCAACCCAGTCGCCGACGGCCGTCTGGATCAGGGTCGCGTTGGGATTGACAGTCTTGGCGCCGAGCACCATGGCCTCGCCCATCGAATGGCACACCGGGATGTCGAAACCGTACAGCGCGCCGAGTTTCCCGCTCTTGGATACGTGGGCGGCGACGATCCCCACCAGGTAGGCCGCTTCGTAGAAGGGCTGATCGTAGTCGGCGACGTTCTTCGCGGTGCGGTTGATCCCACCGGCCCACGCATAGTTCACGTTTGGATATTCGCTGGCAACCTGGAAGGTACCATCTTGAAACGAGAACGAGTGGGCCACGATCATCTGGAAGCCCTGATCGGAATACTGGCGCAGCACGCGCGCCACGTCGGCATCGGCGACCGACTCGGAGTAGGCGATCTCGACCCCTTTCGCTTCGATCGCCTTGATGGCGTTATACCCGGCCTCGTTCCACGAGTTATCGTCCGGTGGCCCGGTGAGCACGAGGGCCATCTTGAACGTGCCGGCGGGCGCGGCCGTGGGTGCCTGAGCGGCGGGTGCGGCT
>DOUV01000924.1:0-6284 GCA_003520455.1 Chloroflexota bacterium
CGGGACGCCCGCGCTCCCAGAGCGGCCGGCCCCACTCCAGGCAGCACACGGCTGCTCCCCTCCCGACGTCCTGTCACTGACACGACTGACGCGGTGGAGTGAGAGAGACGCGCGGTGTGCGTCTCCCTCCCCCCGCGAAGAGCAGGCTTGGGTAGAGGCTGGTACGCCGCGCTGCCACGCCCCAACACCTACCGCGTACGTCCTGTAATAAGGGAAACTCCGGCGCATAACTGGCCTTCCCGGCAGAGAAAGAAGAGTGGACCGTATGCAAGCGCATAGCGACAACCGTCTGGGCAGGGTGCCCAAGGAGAAGCTCCGAGAGATCGCCGGCCGGGGCCTTGAAGCCGAACGCGAGCAACAGGAGCAGTTGGAGAGGCAGAAACTCAAGCAGATTGAATGTTAGGCCGGCTACGGTGAAAGGCCATAGCGGGCCATGAAAGATCCCGTAAGGATCGCCCACAAACACCCTCACTTGTCCCGATTCTCTACCGGAGGCGTCGCCGCCAAGCGGGGTGCCATTACCTTCCAGAAGCGCGACGAACTATGCGTCCTTGAAGAACTCTTTCGAGAGCTGCGGCGGGAACGCAAGATCGTGGTACCTCGCGCCGAGCAACGCCAGCCAGATGTCGCGACCGAGGCTGAGATCCGTCGCTACTACGAAACAATCTGGCAAACGCAAAATATGGCCGACTTGGTACTGATCAAAACCTTGTCACGAACCTTCAATTCTCCCTACTTCCGTCTATCCTGTACTCGCACTGCTTTTCCCTCAGGGCGAGGCAGTTGCCCAGGGCCGACGATGTTCACCTCGGCGTGCAGGGCCAACATTTCGTAGAGTTCGTGGGCGATTTGTGGCCCCAATCCATCCGCGGCGGCTTGGGGCGCCTCGACGCTGATCACCATCCGGTCGGCACCCTCCACGCGGTCGATCAGAATGAGGTAGTCGTTGCCCACTTCCGGGTGCTTGAGCAGCAGACTCTCGATCTGCTTGGGGTAAAAGTTGACCCCCTTCACCTTGACCATGTCGTCGGTGCGACACGCCAGGCGCGCCACCCGCAGGCCTGTGCGCCCGCAGCGGCACGGCTCCCGGCTGACGACGCGGCTGATGTCGTGCGTGCGGAAGCGGACGAGGGGCAGACCCTCGCGCGTCAGCGTGGTCACCACCATCTCGCCCGGCTCACCGTCGGGGAGCGGCTCGCCGGACTCCGGATTGACGATCTCAACCAGGTAGTGATCTTCCCACACGTGGACCCCGGCGTGCGCGCTGCAGTCGATGCCCATGCCGACGCCGGCGGTCTCGGTCATGCCGATGATGTCGAAGGTCTCGATCCCCATCCGCGCTTCAATCCGGCGGCGCATCTCGTCGCTCCAGATCTCCGCCCCGAAGATACCTAGGCGTAGGCGGCTGTCGCGCCGGAAATCGAAACCTTGCTGGTCGGCGACCTCGATCAGCCGTAGCGGGTACGAGGCAATTCCGGCGAGGGCCGTCGTACCCAGATCACGCATAAATTGGAGTTGCAGCGAGGTGCGCCCCGCGCCGATGGGAATGATCATGGCACCGATGGCGGTCGCCCCGTAGTGAAAGCCAAACCCGCCGTTAAACAGGCCGAACGACGGCGTGATCTGGATCACGTCGGCACGGGTGACGCCGGCGGACGCCAGGCAGCGGGCCATGATCTCGCTCCACTGTGCCACGTCGTTGCCCGTGTGCGGGCAGATGATCGGCGTGCCGGTGGTACCGGAGCTCATATGCATCCGCACGAACCCGGTCTGCGGTGCGCACGCCAACCCAAACGGATAGCTCTGCCGCAACTCTTCTTTCTGCAGAAACGGGAAGCGGCGGATATCTTCCAGGCAGCGAACATCGTCCGCGCCGAGGCCGTTCAGCCGTTGGGCGTAGCGCGGGTTGTTGGCGTGGATGTGGCCCAGCGTCGCCCGCAGACGCTCGAGCTGGAGCCTCTCGAGTTCGGGCCGGGGGATTGCTTCGAGTTCTGGCTGATACATGGGTTGCATGCTCCCTTCCTGCAAAGTCGCAAGGGTGCAGGGGTACCAGGTCGCAAAAGTGCCCTCGCGGCGCCCTCTGCCACGCGGGAACAGCGCGGCAGCATCTCTGCTACCTGCAACTTGAGCCCCCTGCCACCGGTGGCCACAGCGCGACCTCGTCGCCGTCGGTCAACCGATGCTCGCGCTCGGACTGGATTCCGTTGACGAGGATGATCGCGACGATCAGCGACGGGATGCCTAGCTCGTCCAATAGATGCCCGACGGTGGAATCACCGGGCACGGAGCAGATGAAGGACTGGCCGATGGCGAGGCCCGGCCGGTAGCGGCGCAAACCGGCGTAGAGTTTGACGCGAACTTCAATCATGGTAGTCCTTGCAAGGAGGGGCGCATGTCCGGTGCCCTTCCCGTGGCCGGCGGAGCGCCCGCCGGGCGCCCTATCTATCAAGGACGCTCCATAAGTCCTCGAGCCCCAACTCCTCGAGCTTCTCCTTCGTCGGCACACCTTGATCGTCCCACCCCCTGAGTCGGTAGTAGGTCTGGAGATTCGCGTGTAGCTGAGCGTAGGAGCCGGCGCGTGGTCCGCCTGGAATCGGTTCCATCATCCGGGCCGGCAGGGTGTCGTCCGCGGCGGTGAGGCCGGAGCGCAGGTTGAAGAGCCGCTCCAGGTTCCAGATACGATCACCCTGGACGATGGATTTGTCAAAGGTGAAGTCGATCCCCGTCGCCGAGGCCATCAATGCCACGATCTCGCGGTGGGTGATGGCAAGCTTGGTGAACAGGCAGATGCCGCTCGAGTCCACAAAGGCGGTCGAGTTTTGGAACGGGCGGCGCACAAGTTCCTCTTTGCCGGTCTTGGTCTCCGGCGGAACGTATTTGGGAATGCCGTACAGCTCGGCGGCCACGGTGTTGCCGCGCACGTGGCAGGCGCCGCGGTTGGACGTGGCGTAGTGTAGAGCCATCCCCTGAAAGACGCGCGGGCTGTAGGCAGCCATCTCCAACTTCTTCACGCCCATGAAGGCCTCCGGGTAGCCGTAGTACTCGGCCAGACGATAGCTGCCATCGGCCATCAGGGCACCGACTCTCCCATCACGCTCGCCCATCATCTCCAGCGCGCGAATCATTGCCGCAGCGTCGCCGAAGCGCAGTGGGAAGCCGATGTCGCTCTCCGGAATGTAGCCCTTCTCGTACAGCTCCATCGCGCACGCGACGGTGCTGCCCGCGGACATGGAGTCCAGCCCATAGTCGCCACAGAGATAGTTGGCCCTGGCAATGGCATCGAGATCGGCCACCGCGCAGAGGGCGCCGAACGACCAGGTGGTTTCGTACTCCGGACCCTCGCCGCGGCCCTGGTACTCACCGTCCTTCACTTCCGTGACGCGGGTGCAGGCAATGGGACAGGCGAAGCAGGCGCGGTTGCGCAGCAGGATCTGCTCGCTGATTGCTTCGCCGCTCGTCGCGGCCGCGCCCTCGAAGACCTCGGACTGGAAGTTGCGCGTCGGGTACGCCCCCATCTCGTTGATCAGGTTGACCAGGTTGGCGGTGCCGTAGGCGCGGAAGCTGCCGAAGGAAACCGGGTCGTTGACGATTTTTTTGAGCACATCCAGCGAGGCGAACCAGAACCCCTCGGCGTCGGCCAGCGTGACACCGCCCGTACCGCGCACGGCCACTGCTTTGAGGTTCTTCTTGCCCATCACCGCGCCCACGCCGGTTCGAGCGGCCAGGCGGTACTTATCGTTGACGACACCGGCCAGAAGGGACAACCTTTCACCCGCCGGTCCGATGCAGGCAACCTTCGCCTCCGGGTCGGTCGCCGCCCGCACAGCCGCCTCGGTCTCGACTGGGTTTTTCCCCCACAGCGCCCTGGCAGAGCGAATCTCCACGCGCCCATCCTTGATCCAGACGTAGACCGGCTCGTTGGCCTCGCCCTCGAAGATGACAACGTCGTGACCGGCGAACTTGATCTCGGGTCCAAAGAAACCGCCGGAGTTCGAGCAGGCGATCGTGTCGGTGAGGGGTGACTTGCAGACAACCACCCAGCGCGAGGCGGCCGGTGCGCCGGTGCCGGTGAGCGGGCCGGTGCCAAACATCAACTTGTTCTCGGGACCCAGGGCGTCCGCGGCGGGGTCCATCTCCTCATACAGCAGCCGCGAGGTCAACCCGCGCCCGCCGACGTAGTCCTCGGCCAGCTTGAGGTCGAGCGGCTCCTTCGTGACCGTGCGGGTCGTGAGATTGATGCGCAGAATTGTGCCCGAGTAGCCGAAATACATTATCGTTCCTCATCCTCATTGAGGCAGGCGACCTGGTTCGTGAGTGCGCTGACCACGCTTCACGCCAATCCTCGCCCGATCCACTCGACGTTCTCCACCGCGTTCTTCTTGACCCGCTCCCAGGCCGCTGTGCTCAACGGAGCAAAGGTGATGGCGCCCGTGGGGCAGTACTGGGCGCAGGCCGGGTCGCCCCCGCAGAGATCGCACTTCACCACCGTGTCCTTCTCCTCCACGAAGGTGATGCCGCCGTACGGACAGGCGTCCACGCAGAGCAGGCAGCCAATGCAATATTCGTCGATGACCCTGACGATCTCGCCCGGCCCCGCCCGTTCCAGGGCGTCGAATCCACACGATTCGAGGCAGTAGGCCTCCTCGCAGTGGATGCAGGTGATGGGGGTGTAGAAGGCGTCGCTGGCGTAGGCGACCTTGATGCGGAGTTGCGTCGGACGGGCCAGGTGCTCGTGGTGAATCGAGCAGGCCATCTCGCACATCCGGCAGCCGGTACAGACGGACGGATTGATCAGCAGGGAGCGCGGCCCGTCCGCCCCGTCGAGCCCATCCTCCTCGATGCTCACCATGGAGCCGAACGCGCCAGGCGCAGCCAGAGTGCTGCCCCCCCGTTGGGTCGTGTGGGTGGTGTCGGTCGCGAGCGCCGCCTCGAAGCTTCCCGATGGCGTCCACTTGGTTTGCAGCCAACCCTCAAAACGGTTGCGCCGGAACGGGGCGAGGAGCGCCGGCTTCGCCCCATCGCCCCCGGCGATCCACTCGGCGACCAGCTGGCCCACGACCGGTCCGATGGCGAGGCCATGGCCGCAGAAGCCGGTCGCCAGCATCACGTTCTCGTTGAGGCGATCGATGATCGGCATGCCGTCCGGGGTGCTAGGGTCCAGGCCGCCCCACGTGCGCAGCAAGCTCGCCTGCTCTAGAGCCGGAACGAGACGAACGAGGTGCTCGGCGGCCAACTGCAGATTCTTCGCTGTCGTGGCTACGTCCTCGGCCTCCTCAATCAACCCGCCCCCGAAGTGAACCCCCCCGTGGCGGGTCTGGCGAAAGAAGAGATCGCCACCGGCGACCCCGAACATCTGGGTGAAGAGCGAGGGGAGCGCCTCGGTGATCAGCGACTCGTAGCGCATGTTGGCCAGTGGCGACTCAAAGCCGATGCGGCGGCACAGCGCCTCCGACCCGAACCCGGCGGCGATGAGCACGGTCCGGGCTCGCACCAGCCAGTCGCCCGCCTCGACGAAGGCGTGCCCCGAATCTGTCTGCCGGATCGAACGCACCTCACAGCCCGTCAGCAACTCCACACCCGCCCGCCGTGCGGCCTGGGAGAAGCCGGTGACCAGCCGGAACGGGTTGCAATGACCGTCCGTCGGGCAAAAACTGGCGCCAAAAATCCGCTCTCGCCGGAGAGCGGGCACCATCTCGCGGACATCTTGCGGCTCCAGCCAACGGACATCCAGCCCGAGGTCCTGCTGGCGGAGAATGTCGACTTGCATGGGCCGAACGTGATCGACCATCTCGACCAGCCGCAGGTTGCCGGCGCGCGTGTATTCAATATCGATGCCTAACTCGTCGGACAGGGTGGGAAAGAGCGCGATGCTCTCCTTGGCCAGCGGCATCTCCTCCGAGACCCGCGCCGACTGGCGCACGCCACCGCCCGACCGCCCCGTCGCCCCGCTGCCGATGCTTCGCCGTTCGAGCAGCGTCACCTGCACGCCGCGTCTGGCCAGGTAGTAGGCCGTTGCGCACCCGACGATCCCACCGCCGACAATCACCACATCTGCACGACTGTTTCTCACAGCATGCTCCACAAATCTTCATTGCGGATGCGGGATTGAAGGTGATCCTCTGCCCCAATCCCGCATTCGCCATCAGCGGATGATTGCTCGCCCGTAGCCAACGTGATCTTCCATCGCCTGCCGCACGCCCTGCTGGACCGGGGCTTCGGCGACGACGCCAAGCGGGACCGGCTTGATCGGCGCGCGTGCGGTGAAAGCACCCACCGCCTCCACC
>DOUV01000924.1:6318-6613 GCA_003520455.1 Chloroflexota bacterium
CCACCGGCTGGCCCGACTCGCGGGCCACAATGTGGGCGGCGATCGAGCCGCAGATGCGCCCCTGGCAGCGCCCCATCCCGAGGCGCGTCCAGGTCTTGAGACTGTTGAGGCCCGTCGCGCCGCCCCGCACGGCCTCGCGCACGGTACCCGCGGTGACCTCCTCGCAGCGGCAGATCACGACGTCGTCAGTCGCCAGGTCGTAGAGGCCCGGCTTGACAGCAAACATCACGCCCAGCGAGGCAACGGCCGCCCGCGCCTTCTGCCACTCGCGCCGGACCTCGGACTCACCGTTGCG
>DOUV01000795.1 GCA_003520455.1 Chloroflexota bacterium
CGCGGCTGCGCCGCGCCAGGCTCGAAGGGCGTCGAGGGTGACACGAACCTGTTCACGGACGATGGCGGGCCAGTACCGGCGGAGGAGCGATCCCGGGTAGTTCTTGGCCAATACGTAGAGCCAGTTGCGGCCGGTGTAGTAGCTGGCGAGCACTCCGCCACCAGTCGCACTGACGCGATGGTAGATGACAGCCTCCGGGACGTAGAGGCAGTGGAAGCCGGCGACCTGGGCGCGCCAGCCCAGATCAACATCCTCACAGTAGCTGCCGAAGCGCTCATCAAAGCCACCGACCACATCGAAAACCTCACGGCGGTACGCGGCGGCACCCGCATTGGGTGCAAACACCCAGGTCGCCTCGTCGAAGCGACCATCGTCGGGCTCCCAGACACCGCGGTTTCCAGGTCGCCCACCGACGGTGTAAAAGTCGCCGGCGGCATGCAGACGCCCGTGATCGTTCCAGAGCTTGATCTTGCTCGCAGCCATCGCCGCCCCAGGCTCTCGAACCAGAGCCGCCACAAGCTGCTCAAGCCACTCCGGCTCGGCGGCCGTGTCGTTGTTGACCAGTGCGATGACCGCGCCCCGCGCCACGGCGAGACCCGCATTGACACCGCCGGCGAAGCCATGGTTGCTGGGTAACGCGACCACAGGTACCTCTGGCCAGCGGGTCGCAAGCAGTTCCAGGGTGCCATCATGACTCCCGTTATCGACGACAATAATCTCGAAGCGCTGGTAACTTTGAGCGCGCAGCGCGCTCAGGCAAGGACCAAGATGGTGGGCACCGTTCCAGCTGGGAATAATGATGCTGACGAGTGGGTTTGCCGGCAACGGAGACACACGCCGAACACCGAATGGCAGGTGACGAATTATACCTTCTTGCACACCAGATGACATTGGAGAAGCCGTAAAAGTAGAACCATGAACGCCGTGCGATGAAATAGAGATACGGTCCATCAATCAACTTTCATCGCTCATATGGAAGAAAGTGTCCCGCCAGGCCACCTTCGGAAAGGAGGCGCGTGAGGCGTGAGGCGTTTCCTCACGCGTCACGCCTCACGGATCACGTTGGCCTGCTGGCAGAGAGATGCAGCTCGCGCACGGGACTCCAATATGAGCGACTTTCATTATTTTAGTGACGCCAGCCACTCTCGCAGCCCATCCTGCCACGGTGGCAGCCTCACACCAAGCGCGCGCGCGGCCAGGGTATGGAGTTCGACCCGGGCCGGCGGGGTTGCCGGGCGCTCGAAGCGCTGGATGGGATCGAGCGGGTAGTCATGGTAGCCGGCGCCGGCGAGGATCGCACGCGCAAAGTCGAAACGGCTGATGCACCCCTCATTGACCAGATGATACAGGCCGAAGGCTTGGGTCTGGATCAGCCGTGCGACCGCGGCAGCCAGATGGGGGGCATAGGTCGGGTGTCCAGCTTCGGTGCTGACCATCCCGAGCTGCGGCCGGGTCGCCGCCAGATCGAGCACCTTGCGCGGGAAGTTCGTGCCGTCTGGGCCGTAAACCCAGGCAGTGCGCACGATGTAGAAGCGGTCGAGCAACGCCTGCACGAACCACTCGCCCGCCAACTTCGAGGCTCCGTAGACGCTTAAGGGGTTGGTTGGATCCCACTCCCAATAGGGACTGCCCTTGGTTCCATCGTAGACGTAATCGGTACTAACATAACAGAGGACCGCGCCGCTGCGCTGCGCCAGCAAGGACACGTTCTGAGTCCCCAGCGCGTTGACACGGTAGGCGGCAGCGGGATCGAGCTCGCAGCCGTCCACGTTGGTCATCGCGGCTGCATGGATAATCACGTCCGGCCGGCACTCGACCAGCGCCAGGGTCGCCTCGCGGTCGCTCACGTCAAGTTGGCGGTGCGCAAAGGCGAGCAGATCGTAGTGTGCGAGGGCGAGACATAACGCCCGCCCGAGCTGACCGCCCGCGCCGGTAATCACAATCCGCATGCAATCTCCTGCCGTTCAAGTGGCGGAGGATAGTACCACTGGCACCAGGCTTTGGCAAAGGATCCCAGAACGGCAGTGGGCAGTGAACAGTGATACATTGCAGAGGCACTGCTCACTGTTCACTGTTCACTACTCACCCCCTCGCTGAGCCCAACATACTATCCTTCTGCCCCTCTCTGACTTCTGACTTTCCCGGGCTTGTCAATTCCAGGCGCGAGTGCTATACTATTCCAACGACAAGTGTAGATGAGCGGTGTTGACGAGGACGAGTAGCGTCGGGGACCAACCAACAGGGAGGTCGGGCCAGCGACTGAGAGCCCACCGGCCAGGCCGGCGCGAAAACCACCTCCGAGCCGAGCACAGAACGGCAACTTGCTGAGTATGTGTCTCCGGGTGGCTCCGATATCGGCTGAATGAGTCGCCCCGTCCCGGACGGGGAACTCGGGTGGAACCGCGGGAAGGCATAGTGCCTCTCGTCCCGATGTGGACGAGAGGTTTTTTTGTTTTGGAATAGGAGGCCTGACATGGCGAAACAGAATCAGTATCGCGAAAAGCTCTACAAACTGCGCCACTCGGCCGCTCATGTGATGGCCCAAGCCGTGATGGAGCGTTTCGCGCCGGAGGGCGAGGTGCACATTGCCATCGGGCCGCCGATCGAGGATGGCTTCTACTACGATTTCGAGCTGCCACGGGCGCCTGACGAGGAGGATATTGCCTGGATCGAGAATCGAATGCGCGAAATCATCCGAGGCAACTACCCATTCCGGGTGCGTGAGGTGACGGCCGAAGAAGCACGCGAGATTTTTAAGGACCAGCCCTACAAGCTCGAGCTCATCGAGGGGTTAGCACGAGGCGGCTACGACGAATATGGCAACAAACTGCCGCAAGAGCAAGCCCCCAAGATCACTGTCTACGAGCATAACGGCTTTGTAGACCTCTGCCGCGGCCCCCACGTGGAGCACACGGGGCAGATCACCCCCGATGCAGTGAAGATCATGTCGGTGGCGGGGGCTTACTGGCGCGGCGATGAGAAAAATGAAATGCTCACGCGCCTCTACGGGTCGGCCTGGCCGGAGAAGGAGCTGCTCGACGAGTACGTCAAGCGGCTCGAGGAGGCCAAGGCGCGCGACCACCGCAAACTTGGGCGTGATCTGGGACTCTTCGCGCTCGAACCACAGATTATCGGCCAGGGGTTAGTGCTGTGGATGCCCAAGGGGGCGATCATTCGCGATCAGCTTGAGACGTTCCTCAAGGCCGAACAGATCAAGCGCGGGTATCTTCCCGTCTACACGCCGCACATCTCCAAGCTCGATCTATTCAGGATCTCGGGTCACTATCCCTACTATAAGGAATCTCAGTTCCCGCCGCTGGTGGATGAGGAGGGGAATGCCTATCTGCTCAAACCGATGAACTGCCCCTTCCACATCATGATCTACAAGCAGGAGATGCACTCCTACCGTGACCTGCCGGTGCGCCTGGCCGAGTTTGGCACGGTCCATCGTTGGGAGAAGTCGGGCGAGGTCGGCGGCATGACGCGCGTGCGTGGCTTCACGCAAGACGACGCCCATCTTTTCGTACGGCCAGACCAGCTCGAAGAGGAGTTCAAGAAGGTCGTCGATCTCACCCTCCACGTCTTCAACACGTTCGGGATGAGCGACTTCCGCGTGCGTGTCGGGACGCGCGATCCGGAGAGCGACAAGTACGTCGGCTCGGATGAGCTCTGGCAAACGGCGACGGATGCGATCCTTAAAGCCCTCCAGGACTACCCTGGGCTCGAGTACAGTGTCGAGGAAGGCGAAGCGGCCTTCTACGGCCCCAAACTGGACTTTATCTTCCGCGATGTCCTCAAACGCGAGTGGCAGCTCGGTACGGTGCAGGTTGACTACAACCTGCCCGAGCGCTTCGAGTTGGAGTACGTCGGCGAGGACAATCAGCCTCACCGGCCGGTCATGATCCACCGCGCACCGTTTGGCTCGCTCGAGCGGCTCATCGGCATCCTTATCGAGCACTTCAACGGGGCTTTCCCGGTCTGGATGGCGCCGGTGCAAGCCGTTTTCATTCCCATCGCCGACCGTCACGTGGACTACGCCCGTAAGGTTGCGGGGCAACTCCTCGAGCTTGGGTTCCGAGCCGAAGTGGACGATAGCCCCAACCGCATGAACGCCAAGATCCGGCAGGCGCAGATGCAGAAGGTGCCCTACATGCTCGTGGTCGGCGACAAGGAGATCGAGGCCGGGGCAGTGGCCGTGCGGCTCCGCTCGGGCGAGAACCTGGGGGCGATGAAGGGGGAGGCGTTCATCGAGTTGCTGACCCGCGCAGTCGAGAGTCGCTCACTCGAATTGCGGTAGCAGCCACACAGCCATCGATCAGCAGGGAAACGCGGCTCCGAAGAAAGCCATCGAGCGTGCCGCCGGCCTTGCGCGGCCTGGAGCCGGGCGCGAATGAGTGGAAGTACAAACCTCGTTTGTCTGACCTGCTCAAGATTCAGCCGTCAGCGGTTCGATTTGTCAACGGACCGCTGACGGCCGGTTTTTTGGTGGTCTGGACGATAAGCCGCCGTCATGCTGCGAAGCGACGGCGATGGCGGGGCTGCCCTGAATTATTCGTAGCAAATTGGATGATCAGGGCGCGTATGGCAGTGTCGGAGGTGAGGCGGTAGTGCGGCTCACCGTTAGGCGCGCCAGACATGATGGCACCCAGGAGGTGAAGATCCTGCAATTCGATGGCAACCGCCGCCGGTGGCCGCCGAACGTGAAGCGCAGCCTGCGAGGGGGTAAAACTTTGATCGGTGTGCCGTCCAAAGAGAACAAGTAGCTCCCACTTGATATTATTGGTGGCTAAACGCTCCTTCACGGTGAGAAGTGGTAGATCTACAGTCACGGTCGCTGAACGGGGCGTGTTCTGAGACATGCGCAGTCTCCATGCATTGGGCTCTCGATGCTTCTAGCCTAGACATCACGAGACAGCAATACAATAGGACGGAATGCCCAACTTGAAGTAGCCTTGCTGCGCTGGCTGTAGCCACCCTGGCCCGCACGCAACGGGCGACCCCCAGTTGGGGTCGCCCCGTTGTTCTGACGCCTTCAGCGTCATTATTGCCCGGTGACGAGGTAGTTCGGCTCGGCGTAACGCACGCGCGGGTCGTCCACCAGCTCGCGCGCTAACCGCAATTCCTCGCCCAGCGGTGCGGCGACCAGATAGACATCGGCGGCGATCTGACGGTCCACCGTCAGATCGCGCTGACTCCACACCGACCGGGCACTCTTGCTGTCCACCTCAGGTTGGAAGGCCACGATGAGTTGGCCGGGGACGAAGCGCGGGCGAAGGGTCAGGGGCACGGCGCCTCCGGCGGATGCCACCGGCCTGGTCACGGCCGAGGCAGCCGCGACCAGGCTGCGGGCGCGGCTAAGTGCGCCAGCGGCGTTGACGAGCCCGTTTCCGAAGACGTCATCGCGTCCGGGCCTGCCGAGATCCGTCGCTGATTCCTGCAAGACGCTCGCCACCTGATCGGCGCTCAGGCCCGGATTGAGCGCCCAGACGAGCACAGCTACACCGGAAACGTGGGGGGCCGCTTGCGAAGTCCCCGCCACAGCCATGTAGCCGATCGCCGGGAGGCCAAAACCCTTGTTGCGCGGGTAGGTGCTCCAGATCCAATGGCTTGCCGCCGGGTCGGTTTCGCCGTCCGGATCGCCGCCAGGTGCCGCAATATCGATGTAGGGACCGGTCTCGGAATAGCGCGCATGCTCGCTGGTGTCTCTCACAGCGGCCACAGCGAGCACGTGATCGTAGGCGGCAGGGTAGAATGTGGGGTTGCCCTCCAGCGCGCTGTTGCCTGCGGCCGCGACGATCAGAGCCCCCTTGCCGTAGGCGTAGTTCACCGCGTCACGCAGCGTGCTGCTGTCGGCGGTGCCGCCCAGACTGAGATTGATGATGCGATCGCCCTGGTCGACACTCCACCGGATGGCACTGGCAACATTCGCGGTCGTTCCATTCCCGCTAGCGTCGAGCACTTTCACCGGCCGGACCCTGGCGTCCCACGCAACTCCGGCGACTCCGACTCCGTTGTCAGTCCGAGCTGCAGCGATGCCGGCGACGTGGGTGCCGTGGCCATTCTGGTCCTCAGGCGTGGTATCGGCATTGACAAAATCTCGACCTGATAGTACCTGGCCGGCAAACTCAGGGTGATCCAGATCGATTCCCGTGTCGATAACGGCAACGGTTTTCCCCGCCCCCAATGAGTACGCCCAGGCTTGCGGGGCAGCGATCTGGTTCAGGTTCCACTGGTAGGGCAAGAAGTAGGGATCGTTCGGCTGGCGGGCGATGGGTGCGGCGCCCGCCCCTTTCAGCATAAGCGGCAGGTAGACTTTGGGCACCTCGTACTGTAGGGTAATTTCGCTGATGCAGGTGCCGCCCCTGCCGGCTGGCACGTTGAGATTGACCCGGAACTGGATGTAGCGAGAGCGAGGGAAGAGTGCACCGCTGGGGCTACGAATATTTTGGCCCGGCGCATCGTAACGCCCTCCGGTGCCGCCCACTCCGGCCCACTGGCTCCACGTGTTGCCAGCGACATTCGCCCGGGGGGCATTGGGCGTACTGCCAATGCGGGTCTGGAGTGTCAGGTCGGCCTGGAGGTCGGTGATACCCCACCACTGGATGCCGTACCATGTCACTACAGCCCCTGCATCGAATACTGGTGAAACGTAGACGCCGGCTTTCGCTGGCGAGCTGAGGTACTCGGCGACGAAGATGTCGCGATTGTTGGGGTAGCCGAGAAACGGATCCTCGTTGCGGTTGTCGTCCCAGACCACGTAGACGCCCGACGAGGTAGCGGCGACAGCAGGGTGGGCCTGCCAGGCGGCGGCGGGCTCATTTTCCAGGTAGAGATTCATATCCTCCAGGAACGCCTGCCGGTGAATGTTATCATTTACTGTGGCCAGGCTCACGATGTCGGTGAAATTGAGCGACTCCTGCTTCTCGCGGCGCGGCATCGCCATGTAGATGTCGAAATTGGCATCGTCGTAGTTTCGTCCGTCGGACCAGACGATGTAAGGGCCGAACTCACTATTGACCGCGATGGCCGGCTGCCACTGGGCCGAGGGCTCCGTCGGCCGTGGCGGCGGAGCGTTGGGAGCCAGGCAGCGGGCGTCGACCGCGGCCGTGTGTCCCTGGCTGATATTCTCATTCTTCTCGATGGCGTAGTTTTTCACCGGTGGGACGAGCCGATTCTCCGGGTCGTTGCAGACGTCGGTATCGGGGACTCCCGGCGGAAGCGGGCTCAGACGAACCTCGGGGAGCGCGGTGAACGGTGAGAAGGCCCAGCCGTAAAAAATGTCGGGGTTGTCGTTGCGCCAATCCTCCCAGGCGATATGAACGGTCTGGCCGACGAAGGTCGCCTGGCATTTCACATCGATCGTTCCACTGACTGGAATCTCGTAGGTCACGTCGTGTTCCACCACTTGAGTGATCGGATAGGTGGCAATCACGGGTGTGTACTGCGGCGCGATAGTACCATCCTCGTTCGCTCGCCGGTCGATTTCAAAGGTGTACGGCGGGAGGTCTGGATCGTTCGACAGTTGGCCGACGGTGTAGTAAATATCGGCCGGATCTCCGACCGTGACGTTGCGAGCGTCCTGCCAGGTAATGAAGGCTGTGTCGTCTTTCACGGCAATCGCCGGTGCTGACTGCGACTGCTGCGTGATCCGGGGATCGTCAGTAACGAAGACGTTTTCACTGAACGTCTGGCCGGCGTCCGTCGAGAAGGCAAAGTAGATGTCGTCGTTCCGGTTGCGACGATCCTGCCAGGCGACGTAGAGGTTCCCGACTTTGTTGACGACAGCGGTCGGTCGCACCTGGTCGGCGTTGGGGTCAACATCAAAGTTATTGACCGGCATATTGGGTGGTTCGTGCCAGGTCACACCGCCATCCGCTGAGAAGGCCATCCAGATATCGTAGTTGCCCCGCCGGTTGTCTTGCCAGAAGACGTAGAGCCGATCGCGCGTCGCGTCGTAGACGATCGTCGGAAAGGTCTGGTTCGCGATTGCGTCGGGTGGGTCCTGATTGACGCGAATAGGCTCGCTCCAGTTCACGCCGCGATCGGCCGAGCGCGCAAAATAGATGTCGCGGTTATAGATCGCCCCATTCCGCCCGTCCTCCCAGACAGCGAAGATCACATCGCCCACCCCCGTCGCCAGTTGGGGCCGGATCTGGTTGGTACGGTCTGCGATAGGGACCGTGCCGGTCAGTGGCGTATAGTTCGTGGGGTTGACGCGGAAATCCGGATTATAGAGGGCCGGCTGGTCATCTGGCTCGCGGAACCAGCGAGTTCCACTCTGAAGCGCTCCCTCTGGACTGCTCAAATCCAGGTTCGAGAAGCCTGATTGGAAGTCTCTATGGCTGTCCACCCAGAAGCGATTCGATGTCGTGACCTCAAAGAAGTGCGAACTGGAGACGTTGTTGGCCTCATTGCTCTCGACGACGTAGCCGTCGGTGTCGACCTGAGCGTAGAGGGTGTGGGTGCCTGTGTTGGTGAAGACGGTCGTGTAGGTCAGCGTGTAGCGCCCGTTCGCTGGAAGGTAGAACGATTGAATCCCCCAGGTCACCAGGCCGGGTTGGCGGGGTTCGGGCGGGTTGGCCAGATCGAGGTACAGATCCACGTAGAAGTTATTCCCGTCCGCAAGGTCGCCGCCATGGTTGGCGATGGTGATTTCAATTTGGACTTGGCGGGTCACCAGCACCGGCTCAGGGCTGACCCGAATTGATTCCACCACCAGGTCCGGGAGCGCTGAGGTTCCCATCTGCTCCGCTGGCGGTCCCCCAGGCGCGACAGTCGGCGTTGGCCGGGGCGGATCGACGGCGAGGGCCGGTGTCGGACCGGTGGGGGCCAGCAGCAGAAACGCCAGTCCGGCTGCCAGGATAAGACAGGTCAAGACGGCAGCACGCACATTCATGGAGTTCATCCCCTTGGCTTCAATCGCTCATCGGCAGTCACGTCGTTATGAAGCGACCGGTTTTTCGTCCTTCTCATAGCACCCGCCGCGGCTGGGCAACACCGCTATGACCGGGCGAGGGCCGAACGTCCGCGCTGCTGTGAGGGAGCGCGAATCACAAGTATGACCAGCCAACGGATGACCGCCGGATCCTGGTCGTCGACCCTGCGGAAGATAGAAAACGGGGAATCCAGCGGGGCCCTTGCACGACCCGCATCTGAACTCCCCGAGAAAAGCGCCGCCACTCTCAAGGCGAGCGCCCGACCGGCAGCGGGTGCTTAGCGGTTCCGGAAGAAGAGCCGGCGGGCGAGACCGGCGCCAATCATGATAGCGCCGAAGCCCAACGCCCAGAGTAGGGGCATCCCGCTTCCCGTCCTGGGGAGCTCTCCGGCCGTTCGTGCAGGGGTCGCGGCTGGAGTCACGGTGACCCTCACGCCCGGCGTTGTCGTGATGTAGGTAGCAATCGGCGTCAGCGGAAAGAACGTGCCAGTCGGGGTGACCGTTGGCGTCGTACTGGGCGTCGGCGACGGCGTTGCTGTCGGTGGCGTCGGTGTTGTGGACGGCGGCAACGTCTCCGTCGGCCCTGATGTATTGGTTGGGATGGGAGTGTCGGTCGGAACCGGTGTCAGCGTCGGCGTGCTGGTCGGAGTGGCGGTGAATGTCGGACCCAAGGTGGGGGTCTCTCGCGGGCCAGACTCACTCGTTGGGGTGGTGGCAGCGGCCCCGGGCTGATATAGGGCGAACGCGACCTGGATGCTCGTGTCTGTGAGCACCGTCACCACCCGCTCATCGCCGCTGGTCGTGGCGAACCCCACGGAATTCACCAGCCTCAGACGGTAGTTGTTTCCAGCAGGGACGGTCGCAAACTCGAAGAACCCGTTGCTATCACTGCTCCGGCTCCCGACGAGCGCGCCACCCGCATCGTAGAGCTCGATCGTCGCACCGGCAACACCGGGCTCACCGGTATCGCGTACCTGATTAAGGTTGAGATCGTTGAAGACGGTGCCATCGATCGTACCCGCTCCTGGGTCCGTTTGAGCGGGGCGGCGCTCCGTCCGGTCGAGATGCGCCGCCGAGGCCCACGCGCTTGAGACCCCAAACAGGCCAAACACGGTGCAGAGCACCATGAGCCGCATGACACTCGAGCTGGTTTTGGTTGGTATCCGCATGATGGCACTCCGGAGGCGAAACTGAGACAGATTCTTCATCTGAAGATACCACAAAATGTACCGGGTATTGTATCAATCGTCAATAGGAATAGCCATCTAAATTTTGACGAAACCTGGCACATCAATTATGGGATTGTCCTCTGAAAATCTATCTGGAATGCGTGCGGACCATCACCGCAGCGACCAGACATCGGGTAGCTGATCTGGGGGCTGACCGCAATGCCGTTTTCGGTCACTTCCCAGTGCCAGTCCCCCGTGAGAGACGAATCGGGATCGGGGCGGAGGTAGATTTCCCAATGGCCGGATCCGTCGGTCACAGCCTGACGGACGAAGCTGTAATCGTTGTACATTTTAATCACGACTCCGGGCTGCCCGGCACCGTTTTGCTGGTAGACCGTTCCGAAGGCCTTGACGCCCTCACACCCAGACCCACCCAGCATTTGGCGCAGGAT
>DOUV01000121.1 GCA_003520455.1 Chloroflexota bacterium
GCCGAGCCAGACCGCCCAGGCCACGAGACGCTGGGCCCGCGATTGTGGCGGCCGGACAGCGTGCGCCTCCGGCAGGGTTGGGCTTGCCTCGCTCATCGAAACGCGCGCCTTCGCTCCATTAGCGCTCCACCGGCGTCCCGATCCCACCGCAGCGCCTGCCGGGCTCGGGTCCCTGCAGACCGTGGTGGTACTGGCTCGCTTCAGCCTTCTTACACAAACCTGGGGACTGTCTGACAGCAAGACGTTCAGACGATTTGGTCACGCGGTTCTCCGTATGGTCTGCACTTACGCTCATGTGGAATAAGGTGTGTAGCGTGAGCGTTCGACTATTCGATCGTACCGGATTATAACTCTCGTGGTACGACTGTCAATAGTAGGCGAACCTTACGCGTTGTCCAACGCGTCGGGTGTGTCGCGCCTGTTGGCAGAGCCACCCCCATGCTGACGCGACGAAACTGGATAGGGAGAGCGACGAATTGTAGCTCACGAACGGGACAAGCGGTCCTGACCCACCCCATCGCGTGCTTCGTGCAGACCGTTTTGGCTGGCTGAAAAGCCAACGGTTGGCCCTCGCGTCCACACACTGGGCACCGACCGGGCTGGCCTTGCTGAAGAAGCAAATTGACATCGTGATCCGGCCAGCCACGGCCTCCAACGCGCGGAGATGACGGATTCGGGGCGCGGACGCGCCGAGGAACAACAGTCCGGCGCTCGCCGTCTTGCTATGCCGCCAATCTCTTCAGCCAAGCCTCAGGAAAGGCTCAGATTCCCTTCGGACGACAGAAATAGCGAGGAGCTGAGATGGCATAGCCACATGACAAGGAGCGCAGATTTCACCCCAGCCGTTCTTCCTGGCCCACCTCTCACTTCAAGGTCTTCAGGTAATCCAGCAGATCGTTGAGGTCGCCCTCGGACATGCTCCAGCGGGGCATGGGCCAGGCCAGGGGCTCACCGGCCGGGTCGATGCCCTCGGTAATGGCACGCGTGATGGTCTCGTCGCTGTACGGCGGATGAGTTTCGTGGGCATCGCCGTGCTCGCCCTGCGTCAACGTTGGGTAGCGAATATCGGGCGCGACGAAGGTGCCCATCATCATGGTCACGGTGCCGCCGCGGCCGTCGGGGCCGTGGCAGGCCGCGCAGGTCATCATGCCGGGATGGCTCATGCGCATACCGGCCATCTCGGCAGTGATGGGCTGGCCGGAAGCGCTCATCGCGGTGAAGTAGATCCGCTCACCGTTGGAGCGGAATTGCCGCGGGAAGAGTCCAAATTGCCCCCGCATCGGACCGGCCACCGAGCCGAACGTGAGCGCTCCCAACAGCAACACCACGCCCGCGAGCAGCACGAGTCCGGCAAGCACGCCAGCGCCAACAACAAGGGGCCAGCGGATTCGTGCGTTCATTCGGCGCCCTCCTCCCGCTCTGGCGATGATCGGGCGCCAGCCCGCGGTGTGCGCGTAGCAGTCAGCAACAAGAGGACCCCAGCGATCAGGAGCACAATCAAGCCGACCGGGACGAAGCAGGCCATAAGCCACCAGAAGATCGCAAAGCCGCCCATCACTCCCGGTCCCATCATCGCTGGCCCCATCATGCCAAAGCCCATCCCGCTCAGCCCCCAGATAAGGCCCAGCAGGAACAACCCACCTACCAGGACCGCCAGCACGATCAGGACAAAAACCACAACCTCACGCCCCGTGATGTTCATGGCCCTTCACGCACTACCTTTCACGTTGCACGGCATCGAGATCGACGTCGCGTTCAACCACCGACGCGCTCTCACTCGCCGGGACCGCGGGCCAGCCGGATCTCACGCCGTAGTGGCGTACGCTCCGGCACGATCAGGGTAACACCGAGTTACTGCACCAGGTCGGCGCGCATCGCTTCGTACTCGGCCTTGCTGATCTCCCCGCGGGCATAGCGCGCTTTCAGGATGTCCAACGCCGATTCACGGGGCTCACTATGCCCCTGGTAACCACCATCCGGCCGCCATCCCATCGCGTAGGCGATGACGACCACAATCAACACGATGAACAAGAGGCCAAATCCCATCATGGTGGCTTCTCCTTTTTGGTTCGACGTTCGCTGCGTCCAACAGTTCTCTGAAAGATCGGTGATTCGTTCTCCGTTCCGGTGGAGCCGGTCATTTGTTCGTGGTCTGTGATCGGTTGTTCGAGACCCACGGTCGAACGGCGCGATGAAAGCCGACAACGGGCCATACACAACCGGCCGGATACTCTTATCCCATCAAGTCATTCCGGATGTCCTCATACTCGGCCTTGGTAATCTCGCCCTGGGCGTAGCGGCGCTTGAGGATCTCAAGCGCCGGCTTGGAAGCGTCGCTGTTGGATCGAGTGTACTGGGAGGGCAAGGTGCCCGTGGAACGTGGAAACAGCGCGCTCACCAGCCACACCGCCAGGGCGATGACCAGGACCCAGAAGGCCAGCATGAAGATGATCCCGCCACCGTGGAAGCCCCACCCCATCATCATAGTGTTCACCTCCTCCAAGAGAACGCGTTTGAGTCTGGTCCGTGTGTTGCGCGCTTCACGTGCTACCCTGATAAACCCATTCCCAAACGGTGCCAAAAGTGTAGCTCGCCTCTGTAACAGGAGCTTAACGCCAGTATGACGATTTGATGAAGACTAGCGGGGATCAGGAAGCGACGGGGAGGGTGAAAGTGAAGGTGCTTCCCTGACCCGGACCCGAGCTGGTAGCCCAGATCCGGCCGCCATGGGCCTCGACCAGGTGTTTGGCGATGGTCAGCCCAATGCCACTGCCGCCGCCGGCGCGTGAGCGGGATTTGTCCACCCGGTAGAAGCGCTCGAAGAGGTGTGCCAGGTGCTCGGGGGCGATGCCAATGCCGGTGTCCTGCACGGCGGTGGCGACGGCGCGACCCTCGCACCAGGCCCGGATGGTAACCTGGCCTCCCGGCCGAGTGTATTGCAGGGCGTTGCCCAGCAGATTGAGGAGCACCTGGGTCAGGCGATGCGGATCGGCCCAAACGTGCGGCAGCTCGGCCGGGAGGTCAACCCGCAAGCGGACGCCTTTGTCCTCGAACTGAGGGCGCAGACGGTCGACGGCGCCGCGGATCACTTCGGCCGGTGCGACCGCCCGGCGCTCGAGCAGGAGTTGCCCGGCCTCGGCGCGGGAAAGCTGGGCCAGGTCGTCGATCAGCCGCTGCAGCCGGGTCACCTCGCGCTGCACACTGAGAAAGGTGGCGGGCTCGGCCGGCAAGACACCATCCACCAGACCCTCCATCGTACTCTTGATGCTGCTGAGGGGGGTGCGCAGTTCGTGGGCCACGTCACCGATGAGCGCCAGGCGGCGCTGTTCGGTGCGCTCGAGGGTCTCCGCCATCCGGTTGAAGGTCTGGCCCAGAATACCCAACTCATCCTGGCTAGGCACCTGCACGCGACCGTGATAATCACCGCCCGCAATGCCGCGGCTGGCCCGGGTCATCGCCTGAATGGGGCCGACAATGCGCCGGGTGGTGAAGACGCTCACGGCGACTGCGGCCCCGGTCGCCGCCAGCGCCGCGACGGCCAGGACCTCGTTGATCGCGGCGCGAAAGTCCGCATGCAGCTCGTCTATGAGGATGGGGTCCGCACCCAACAGCGCCTGCATGCGCGCGGTGTGGCGCGCCAGGGCCGCTGGGGTGTGGAACGCAGCCGTAGTGATCAGCACGACCACGCCGACGATCACGATGATAAGGTAGGAGACGAAAAGCTTCCAGCCCAGGTGCTGCTGAAGCCGCGAGACCGGGGTCATATCGGTTCATCCTCAAAACGGTAGCCGGCGCCCCGCACGGTGACAAGCAAGGTCGGGTTGGCCGAGTCGTCCTCCACCTTCTTGCGGAGGCGCCCGAGGTGGACGTCGACCACCCGCTCGTCACCATAATAGTTGTAGCCCCAAACCTGCTCGATGAGCTGCTCCCGGCTCAGCACCCGGCCGGCGTGGCGTGCCAGGGCTTCCAGCAGCTCGAACTCGATGGGCGTCAGTTCGACCGGCTGTTCGTCCTTCCAAACCTGGCGGGCGCCCGGGTCGATGCGCAGCCGCCGAAAGGCCAGCACCGGCTCACCCGCGCCGAACCCCCGGCCTCGGCGAAGGATCGCCTTGACGCGCGCCACCAACTCACGTGGGCTGAAGGGCTTCGTCAGGTAGTCGTCGGCCCCCACGGTGAGCCCCACGACTTTGTCGGTCTCCTCGGTGCGGGCGGTCAGCATCAGGACGTAGACCTCGGATTCCTGGCGCAGGCGCCGGAGCACCTCGATCCCGTCCATCCCGGGCAACATGATGTCCAGGATGATCAGGTCCGGCTGGAAGGCACGGGCCGCCTGGAGTGCCGATGGTCCATCGGCGGCGGTCTGGACCGTGAAGCCCTCCTGCTCCAGATAGGCCCGCACTGTGCGGACAATGATCGGCTCGTCGTCGACGATGAGCACCTTCGCGCCGTTCACGCGGCTGCTCCTCTCGAGATGGGCGCGAGCACTGGCGGTTTGTGTCTTCGGGAGGGGAACACGCGCAGACTCCTTTCAGCGACCACCCGGGCACAGGCCGCCGCAACGGCCGTAGTCAGCGCCAGGAGAAGGACGATGGTCCTAATCCTCGTAGATTGACCGCAACAATCATCGTCACTGATCCTCGCCGGCAGGCGAAGAGCGACAGGCTCTATTCAACCGGGGGCGCTGAGGGGAAAACAGGCAACAGGACCACCGGCCACACAGCCCTCAAAACAGTTTGCCCAGCAACGAAGCGGGGCCGCAGCTCGCTGGGCCGAGGGTAGCAGCGATGTTTCCGGCCTCCAGGAGCAGGAGCCCGGTGAGTGCTACGCCGGCGATACCCAGGGTCCACTGATGACCACACTGGGGGCTCGCCACCTTCCCGGTGGCGGTCAGGAGCCGTGTAATGCGGCGCTCGATCAACTCACCAGCCCCCGCGAGGCGCTGTGCCGGGCCCGGGTCGGGCATCTCAACGGCGTGTTGCCAGACCTTCGCCAGCGCGCTTGCCAGCGCCAGCGGGCGACCGGTAACACTCACGGCCAGGTCGTCGCAGGCAGTTTCCTTCTCCTGGCGGAGCTGGCGATAGGCCACCCAGCTTGTCGGCAGGTAAAAGAAGGCATCACGCAGCACTGTCGCCAGCCAGATCACGAGAGAATCGCGCCGCGCCACGTGCGCCAACTCGTGAGCCAGCACCGCCTCGAGCTCGCGCCGGTCGAGACGTGTGATTATCCAGCTTGAAAGGAGTACGGACGGTTGCCAGAGCCCCCACGTGAGTGCCACCGGCCGATCGTAGACACAGAGCAGCACACGCGGGCGGACCGTGCCGAGCTTATCCGCCAGATCATCGGCCAGGCCCTGCAGCTCCGGGGCCGCTGCCATACCCCTCCCTGCGATAAATCGCCGCATCAGGGCGAGTCGCACCACGCCCAGGCTCAGCCCGCCCATTGCCACCAGTGCCATTGCCAGGGGCAGCCCCTCGCTCAAGGCGTAATTCCACGGCGGCGTACCGATGTGGCAGACTCGGCCGGTCGCGTGATGGATTCCACTGATCGCGAGTCCGAGGCTAACGACCGGTGCCGCCAGGATGAGCACCTGCGCATCGCGCCGCTGTGACAAGGCGTGAACGCCACGCAGGATGTCAACTCCCAGGAAACCTGCCAGCACGACCAGGAGCACACTGGAAACGCCTAGCAGGGCGTGCATCAGTCGCTTTCCTCGACGGCACGCCGGCGTTCGATCGCCTCGAGAAGATCGCGCGCCCGGGCTGCTGCCTCCGAATCGGCTAACGAGCTGAGTTCCTCAAGCATTGCACCGGAGAAGCTCACGAGCAGGTCTTCGAGAACCCGGCCAACGAACTGTGAGACGAGCTCTTCCTCGGTGAAGGTCGGGTAGTACTTGTAGGCCTGCTCCTGCTTCTCCACGCGCAGCAGGTTCTTTTTCGCCAGGCGCGTCATCGTGTTCATGACCGTCGTATAGGCGATCCGCCGGCGCCCATACAGAACCTCGAAGATGTCACGGACGGTGGTACCTTCCCCGGCCGTCCGTGCCCAGATGAGATCCATGATCTCGGCCTCAAGATCGCCGAGTACCTTGCGAATGCCCGGGCGATCAAGCCGAACGACGTGAATATCTGGTTCGGGAGTCATCCATCACTCCTCACTCTCGTACGTCTGGGAAGAGACCGTCTGCCTGGCGGGCATTATAGAAAACCACTGTGCAGGCGTCAAAAGTACTATTGGCGGTCGTAGAGCGGTCCTCTCCATTTACATTGAATGGTTTGCACGGTGGCTCCTCCACCGCTGGGCGTCCGGCCCTGGTTAAGGTGGACGGACAATGCGGCGAAGAGCGACAGCCTCCAGGCCCAGAAGAGCAGCGATCCAGGTCGGCCGGTCCAGAGTGCGGCCAGCGGGTGGTACCAGGGCATCGCTACGTGCACTCGCAATCCGGGTAAGGCGGGGTGCCCGTTGGCGTTGTGGGGCGGGAGAAATATCCATCACCAAGAACGGCAGTCGCCTCCTCTGTATCAACCCAAGAGCAGCGCTCCAGCGCGGCTCGCGAGAGCCACCCAGGCCTGGGGGAAGATCCCTGTGAGCAACGTCCCCAGTCCAAGCGTTACGAGTGCCAGGCGGAGCGCCAGCGGCTCGCTCGGAAGCCGCGGCTCTTGTGAGGGATGGAGGTAGAGAGGCTCGATCACCCGGACGTAGTAGAAGAGCGAGAGGGCGACGTTCGCACCCATGACAACCGCCAGCCAGACCCAACCGGCGCCGAGGGCCGCGCCAAACAGCATCGTCTTGCCCACAAAGCCACCGAGGGGCGGGAAGCCGGCCAGAGAGAGCAGGGAGAGCATCAAGACCACCGCCGGCAGGGGAAGCCGTCGCCCGAGTCCGGCGAAGTGGCGGAGGGTATCCGACCCGAGTTGACGCTCGATCGCATCGACCGATAGGAACGCGCCCAGGTTCATGAAGAGATAGACCGCCAGGTAGAGCAACATCCCGGGAACCGCGAGCACGTCGCGCCCCGCCGCCGCCACACCGACCAGGAGGTAGCCTGCCTGCGCGATCGAGGAATAGGCCAGCAGTCGCTTGACGCTGGTCTGGCGCAGCGCGAGGAGGTTCCCCGCCGTCATCGTAAGGGCTGCGAGCCCGGCGAGGAGCGCCGGCCAGTCGCCCGGCCTGTTCGGGAAGGCGACAACCAGCGTGCGCAGGAGCACCGCCAGCCCGGCCGCCTTGGGTCCCACCGCGAGATAGCCGGCGATGGGGGTCGGCGCGCCCTGGTAGGTGTCGGGCGCCCACATATGAAAGGGCACGAGCGTGATCTTGAAACCATATCCGACCAGCACCAGACCCAGCGCCGCAAACACGGTGAGCACCGGCGCGGCCGGGAGCCGGGCCGCCAACTCCGGCAGACGCAACGTTCCGGTGAGCCCGACGAGCAGAGCCATTCCATAGATCATTACCGCCCCGGCGGCAGCCGAGAACAGAAAGAGCTTGAGGGCCCCCTCGGTCGCCCGCCGGTCGTCCTTCGCGATACCGACCAGGACGTACGAGCCAACCGTCACGAGCTGGACGAAGAGCGCGATCAGCGCCAGGTCCTGGCTGGCTGCCAGACCAACGATGCCAAGGCAGGTCAGGACAAGGAGCGCCGGAACCTCGCCCGCGTGCGGCCGGCCGCGGAAGTGCCCGTGGGTTGCCAGCAGAACCAGCGCCGTCGCCCCGATGGCAAACAGTTTAAAGTAGACCGCAAACGGGTCGAGGGCGTACGTGTCGAGGAACACCGGCTGGGGTGGCCAGGACAGCATGCGCGCACTCATCACCGCTGCCGCCCCAAGACCGGCCAACGCCAGCCAGGTCGTCGCGCCCTTGCGGGCTGGCGGGAGGAACGGGCCCAGCGGAAGAAGCAGCAGCACGAGGCCGGCCAGGATCAATTCCGGCACGATCGCCCACAGCTCCATCCCGCCTTCCACACCCGGCACCGACCTAACCACCTTTCACGAGGCCCGCCAGCAGCCCGCTTCGAAGGGCCCCCTCAATAATCCCCACCAACGGACCGGGCACCACACCGAGAAGGATGATCAGCACCACCAGCGGCAGGAGCGTGGCGAGCTCGCGACCGGTCAGACCGGGCAGCTTCGTCCACGCAACCGGGAGGGCACCGAGCAGCACGCGCTGGAGCGTCCAGAGGAACATCGCTGTGGTCACGAGTACGCCAAGAAGCATGCCCACCGCCGCCCAGCGATAGACGCCAAGCGTCCCCAGGACGATCTGAACCTCGGCCGCGAAATGGGCCAGGGCCGGCAGGCCGAACGAGGCGAACATCGTGAAGGCGAGGATCGATCCGTAGAGCGGAAGCACCGCCCACAGCCCAGAGAGGCGTGCGATCTCGCGTGTGCCGGTACGATCCGCAAGCATCCCGACCAGGAAGAAGAGCCCGCCGGTGACCAGCCCGTGGGCAACGAGCTGATAG
>DOUV01000008.1 GCA_003520455.1 Chloroflexota bacterium
ACCTTGATCTGTGCGAAGTTTTCAGCATCCAGCGAGTGTTGATGCGGTGCGGTCTCACGACGATCGTTATACACGGTAGATGCCTCCTCTAGGGTCGCGGGCTGACCTCCAGCGGAGCCCGCAATGCGAATACAAATGATGTTTCAATCGGGAAGCAGGGGCCCGAGCAAGGCGCGCAGCCGTTCGAGCCAGGATGCCGACATGGGTGCGGTACTGTCGCGGGCGCGCTGCGAGACAGCGCCGCGAGTGCGGCGGCGGAGTTTCGCGCGATCGTGGCGCAGGCCCCAGTGCAGGAGGCCGACGGAGGTGGCGTAGGCGGGCGTGCCGAGGACGTCCACCAAGCCAGCCAGGTTTTGGGGCGCGGCCACCCGTACCGGCAGGCCGAAATAGGCGCGGGCGGTCTCGCGCAGGCCGACCAGTTGGGCCGAGCCCCCGCAGAAGACGATGCCGGCGGGCAGCAGACCATCGTAGCCGGAGCGCTTCATCTCTCGCAGGATCAGGTCGAAGATATCGAGAACCCGGTGGCTGAGGATCTCGGCGATATCGTGGCGGGTCAGGCCACGGAGCGGGCTGTCGCCAAAGCTGCTGACCTCGATCGGTGAGTCGTCGGTGACATCGTCGGGGCTGGCGTGGCCGTAGCGAATCTTGAGGTCCTCGGCCACTGCCAGGGGACATTGCAGGCCGACCGCCAGGTCGTGACTGAAGTGGTAGCCGCCCACCGGCAGGCTGATGGTGTGCCAGATCGACCCCTCCAAGAAGATTGAGATATCGGTGGTGCCGCCGCCGATATCGGCCAGGACAACCCCCAGTTCGGTTTCATCCTCCTTCAACACGGCCTCGCCCGAGGCCAGGGGCTCCAGCACGAAGCCGTCCACCTGGACCCCGGCCTGGTTGACACACTTTTCCGTCGTCTGCAGCGCCGTGGCTGCGGCGGTCACGATGTGGGCCTCAACCTCGAGGCGGTAGCCGTGCAGGCCCACCGGGTCGCGGACGCCGTTCTCATTGTCGAGCCAGTATCCGCGGGGGACGACGTGGATCACTTCCTGCGAGTGCGGGATCGCAATGGTACGGGCCGACTCAAGCGCCCGGGTAACGTCCTCGGCCTCGACGAGGTGGTCGCTGCGCGAGATCGAAACTGTGCCCCGACTGTTGAGAGCCGCGATATGGGCGCCGGCGACGCCCACGTAGCAGTTCGTGATTTCGCGGCCGGAGGTGCGTTCGGCCTTATCCACGGCCGCCTCGATGACGCCAGCGGCCTCATCGAGATTGACGATCGCCCCCTTCTTGATGCCGCGCGAGGGCACGATGCCCACGCCGGCGATCCGCAGGCGGCCGTCCCGCCGTTCCTCGTCGGTCTCGCCGACCAGGCAGGCGATCTTCGAAGTTCCAACATCAAGTCCAACAACTGTTGCCATCGGTTGCCATTCCTCGGTCAGTGGTAGGGGCGGTCAGATGCGTTTGCCGCGCCCTTCCGGTTGCGCCCCACCTCACGGCTCTTCGCGGTAGTACGGCTGCTCGGGCGCACTCAAATCCAAGACGGCGACCTTCCGGAAGGGCGCTACCTGCTCCGAGAAGGCTCGAAACGCGGCGACCTTGATCGCCAGGCGCGAATGATCGCCGAAGTTGACGCGCCAGCGGCCATCGGTGATGAAGCTGACCCCGGCACCCGGCTCCCAGTCGAAGGCGCGGCGGTCTGGGATAAGTTCAGCCAGCTTCAGCGCGGTGAGCACCGCTTCCGGATCGACCGACTTACCGGGAGTGATGGGAGACCCGCGCAGGTCGCGGATGACTACGGCCTGGCTGGCATCCCCGCGCAGTGGGAAGAGCACGCCGGCGCGGTCCACGAAGAGGCTCTGGTCGCCCGACTGCCAGACGGCCGCCGGTTCGCGCTCGACAACACGAATCTGCACGTGGTTGGGAAACTGCGTCGTGACCACGGCCTGTTGAATGACCGGATTCTGCTCGAGGATGTGGGCGATGGCGGGCGGGTTCACCCAGAAGATGCTCAATCCTTCGAGTTGGGCGCTGCTATAGACCTCCTCGGGGGTTGTCAGGGCCGTCCCGGTGATCTCGGCGCCGTAGATGTAGAAATCCTCGGTACCGAAGAACCAGTACCCCAGCCCGGCGAGTACCACGAGCAGGGCCAGCGCCGCAAGATGGCTGCGGCTCCAGCGCAGTACCGCCGCGAGCACGGCCGCCGTCAAGCGCGACTGGCGCGGTGCTGTCAGTTCGGGCAGCGTGGCCCGGTAGGCTTCCAGGCGCTGCGAGCGACGCCGGGGCCGTCGGCGCATAAAGGCGCTCCGGGTCATTCTTAGACCTGCCAGCGGTCGCCGGGGACCGCGCCAAGTGCCTGGCTGGGGCCGAAGAAGACACTCCCCTCAGTCAGGGCATGCTCGAGCTCGTTGAGGTCGAAGCCCCAGTCACGCCGGGCCAGTCGCTGGACGATTTCATTCGTGCTCAAGCCACGCTCGGGCCAATCGATGGCTTCGAGGGCGGCCCGAACCCGGTCTTTTGGAAGTGGCATTGCGCTTCTCTCCGCGTCGGATTGACGCAATCGGGAGCGGCCTCGCATCTGCAGCATGTCGGAATCTTCCCCGTGTGCTCGTTCCTACGATGGACGACTGATCTGATTGCGGGCGCGGTCGGTGTGGCGCTCCAGCGCCAACTCGATCAGCCGATCGATCAGGTGCGGGTAGGCTAAGCCACTGGCTTCCCAGAGTTTTGGGTACATGCTGGTCTGGGTGAAGCCGGGCATCGTGTTCAACTCGTTGACGTAAACTTCCAGAGTGCGCGGATCGACCAGAAAATCGGCCCGGGCGAGGCCGGCGCCGTCGATGGCTCGGAAGGCGCGGAGGGCCAGGCTCTGCAACTGGGTGAGGGTCGCCGGCGGGAGATCGGCCGGGATGATCAGGTCGGCCTCGCCCGGCGTGTACTTGGCCTCGTAGTCGTAGAACTGGTGGACGCTCCGGGGGCGGACCTCACCGGCGATCGAGACCTCGGGCTCGTCGTTCCCCAAGACGGCCAACTCGATCTCGCGGGCCCCTGCCAGGGCCTGCTCGACCACCAACTTGCGATCGTAGCGCGCCGCCAGGTCGAGGCCGGCGGTGAGTTCGGCCCGGTTCATCACCTTACTGACCCCGACGCTGGAACCGAGGTTCGCCGGCTTGACGAACAACGGGTACAGGACCGGTTCAACGCCGTTCTGGCTCAGGCTGCGCTCTACCGAGTCCAGCAGCCGCTCGCGGCGGCGAGGGTCCTCCCAGTCACGGCGCAGGAGGACGGCGTAGGGCAACTGCGGCAGACCGGCGGCCGCGAAGATTGCTTTCATCAGCACCTTGTCCATGCCGACGGCCGAGGCGCCCACACCCGCTCCAACATACGGCAAGTCGGCGATCTCCAGGAGGCCCTGGATCGTTCCATCCTCGCCGAAGGGGCCGTGGAGCACCGGGAAGACCACATCGGCCCGACTCAGCGGCGGGGAGGCGGAGCGAAGGAACAGGGGGGCAGGGACACCGGGATGAGGCGACGCCCCCTCTTCTCCTGTACTCCCCGGCTCGTCGATTTCCTGGCGCCCTGGCTGCTCGCTGGCTTCCAGACGGACCCCGTCGACCGCCGCCGTCAGGCGTTTGAAGGGGTCGCCGCCGGTGAGCCAGCGTCCCTCTTGGGTGATCCCAACCGGGAGGACCTCGTAGCGATCCGGGTCGAGCGCCGCCACGACCGATCGGGCCGAGGCGAGCGAGACTTCGTGCTCGCCGGAGCGGCCACCAAAGAGAACGGCGACGCGGAGTTTGCCTGAGGAATCAGTCATGTTCGTGGGGGAGGCGCGCATCGGCCTCCCACTCTCCTAGCAGTTCAATTTCGGGTTCGAGCCAGACGCCGAACTGGCGGGCGACCTCGTGCCGGGCCAACTCGATGAGGGCCTGGATGTCGCTCGCCGTGGCACCGGCGTCGGTCACGATGAAATTTGCGTGCTGGCGGCTGATCTCGGCGCCACCGATCCGGCGCCCCTTGAGAGCCGCTGCCTCGATCAGA
>DOUV01000453.1 GCA_003520455.1 Chloroflexota bacterium
GAGAGGATCATATCAACACATCACCGGTCTCAACAAGTGGGCGCTCCCATTGGAGTGGGTGAGGGCTATGCCCCGGCGGCCCGGTCGGTACAATTGCAGTAAGAGCGAATCAGGAAACAGTCCATGGCTCTTGACCCCAAAATCGAGGAACTTCGGCAGCGGAAAGCGGCGGCGCGCGAGGGCGGCGGGCCTCAACGCATTCAACGCCAACACAAAGCGGGGAAGCTCACGGCCCGTGAGCGGATCGAACTGTTGTTGGACGACAACTCGTTTCAGGAGCTCGATGTCTTCGTCGAGCACACCGAGACGAACTTTGGGATGGCCCGCCAGCGTATCCCCGGCGATGGGGTTGTAACGGGCTACGGCACGATCGATGGGCGCCTGGTCTACATCTTCAGCCAGGATTTCACCGTCTTCGGAGGCTCGCTCGGCCGGGGGCACGCCAACAAGATCATGAAAATCATGGACTTGGCGATGGAGAACGGCGCCCCGATCGTCGGGCTGCAGGATTCCGGCGGTGCCCGCATTCAGGAAGGCGTCGTCAGCCTGGGCGGCTACGCCGACATCTTCCTGCGCAACACCCTGGCGAGTGGGGTCGTCCCCCAGATCTCGGCCATCATGGGGCCGAGCGCCGGCGGCGCGGTCTACTCACCCGCCATCACCGATTTCGTCTTCATGGTGAAAGACACCTCCTACATGTTCGTGACGGGGCCGGAGGTGGTCAAGACCGTCACCCACGAGGACGTCTCGTTCGAGGAGCTCGGCGGGGCCATGGTCCACAACCAGACCTCGGGCGTAGCCCACTTTGCCGCCGACAACGAGCAGCAATGCCTGGCGCTGATCCGCGAGTTGCTGAGCTATATCCCTCAGAACAATCTCGAAGATCCCCCTCGGCGCGGTGTGACCGACGACCCGCTCCGCATGGAAGATGCCCTCGACACGATCATCCCCGATACCCCCAACAAGCCCTACGACATGAAAGAGATCATCCGGCTGATCGTGGATGAGGGCGAGTTCTTCGAGGTGCAAGTGCACTGGGCTCAGAACATCATCGTCGGGTTTGCCCGCTTCAACGGTCGCAGTGTGGGCATTGTGGCCCAACAGCCGATGGTGCTGGCCGGTGTGCTCGACATCAACTCCTCGGTCAAGGCCGCCCGCTTCGTGCGCTTCTGCGACGCCTTCAACATCCCGCTCGTGACACTGGTGGATGTTCCGGGCTTCTTGCCCGGCCTGGGACAGGAACATGGGGGCATCATTCGTCACGGAGCCAAGCTGCTCTACGCCTACGCCGAGGCCACCGTTCCGAAGATCACCGTCATCACGCGCAAAGCCTACGGCGGCGCCTACGACGTCATGAGCTCCAAGCACCTGCGCGGCGACACGAACTACGCCTGGCCCAGCGCCGAGATTGCCGTCATGGGACCGCAGGGGGCGGTCAACATCATTTTCCGGCGTGAACTGGAGGGCGCGGAAGATCCCGACCAGCGGCGGGAGGAGCTCGTCCAAGAGTACCGCGAGAAGTTCGCGAACCCCTACGTCGCCGCCGCGCGCGGCTACCTCGACGATGTCATTGAGCCGCACCAGACCCGGCCGAAAATCATCGGCGCGCTCGAGATGCTCCAGAACAAGCGCCAGCAAAATCCGCCCAAGAAACATGGGAATATCCCGCTGTGAGCGTTGTGAGTGCTCTGATCGAACGAATGGAGCGGGAAGATCACACGACTCTACCCTCCAAAGAAGCCCGGCTAGAGACTGAATAATCTTAAGGCGTCAAAACGAGGCTGGTCGTTACTTCCTGGCAGTGTTGGCCATGATGGCACGCTGGCGGTGGTGCCGGGGCTGGCTCCTTGTCCTGGCCTCGGTCGCCAGCGCCTCCCGGGGACCGCGAGGCGACAACCGGCGGATCTTGCTCTCTGTTTGGTCCTCGTGCAAGGACGTCCTCACCAGCGTCCTTGCGCCTTCTCTCACCTGCTTTGCCAGGTGAAGTGTTCCTGATTCCTCTCCTCTACCACCCCCGCACGGATGCCTCCCAGTCCTGCCATAGAGCAGGATCGGCAGTCGAGCCATTCTCAAGAATCATCCTTGAGCCGAGTGCCGTTCACCTGCGGTGAACTGTTGGGTTGAGGCGGTATGGCTGCCCCCCTGTTGCAACCAGCGGGTGATCATGTTGCCGGCCGGGTCGTAGCCGAACTGGCTGCTGGGAGTGCCGATGGGGCGGGGCGCCTGGTGTGGTTGGCCGGGGGTGTTGGCCTCAGTGCCCGTCGTCGACACCCCATAGATGGTGCTGTAGCTGCCCTCCTGAACGCTCGTGAGCCGATCCAGCCGATCGTAAGTGTAGTTCGCGCTGTCAGTGTCGCCGCTGACGGTCCGCAGGCGGTTGAAGGCATCGTAGCTGAAGGTCAGGTGCTCCCCATGATAGGCCGTCATCTCGTGTAGCAGGGTGAGATTCGAGACGGCGTCGTAGCTGTAGTGGAGGTCGAGCAGGGTGGTGTCGTTCTTGGTGACGGTGAGCTGTCGCAGCCGTTGCGATTGGTCGACGCCCGGCTCGTCGTAATAGCGCTCGTCCGTGCGGGTGCCGTTGAGCAGGGTCAGCGCGGCCAGCATGCCCGCGGCGGTATAGGTGGCCCCCGTCACGTACTGCCGGTCCAAAGTGAGGCTGTACAGCGTCGCGGGGAGCCCCATGGCATTGTAGGTCGTCTGGACCTGCTCGCTGGTGGGATAGACCGTCTTCGTCACCCGGTCCATCGAATCGTAATAGTACTTCAGCACGTAGGTGGTGCCAACCGCGGTGGTGAGGCCTTCCTCCTTCACCCGGCCACGGTAATCGTATTTGTAGGTGTGGGCAATCTGGGGATTACTCGCTCCCGTCCCGCTCCCCTGGTACCAGACACTTCGGAGGCGCCCGTAGCCGTTGTTACTCAGGCCATCCGTCGTCCCCGGCAGGTGCTCGTAGGCGTCGTTGATCAGGTAGTTGTTCGCGCCTGGGTCGGCGCAGTGCGCGGCGTCGACGGTGGCCGCATTCTCAAAGGTGCGCCCTTGCAGCCGGTTCAGGCGGTCGTAGAAGAGGCAGGTCACATTCTGATCGGGGCTGATGCGCCCATTGGCCTGCCGGAGCAGGTTGCCCGCCGGGTCGTAGCGATACTGCCAGGCGCCCATGTCGGGGTCCGACATCCAGGTCTTCAGTCCCCGCAGGTCGTAGCCAATCGTCGTCTTGCGCAGGATAGTGCCGGTGTTACTTGTGGTCTCGACCTCGCGTAAGCCGTCGAGGGCCGTGTAGCGATAGGCGGTGCGCCGGGAGAGGCTGTAGGGATTCTCGCTCGTCCCGGTGCCGCTATACTCCAGGACCTCCACGAGCCGCCCCAGGCCGTCGGTCTTGCGGTTCACCGCCCGGTTGAGTGGATCGCGCCCCTGGGCGAAGCCGCCCACGGAGCTATACTTGGTCTTCCGATTGGTCGGCTCGGTGACCGTTTTGACCTGCCCGAGGCCATCGTAGGTCGTGACCGTCACCGGCTGGTCGGGCGGGGGGCCGACGAACGCGGTCAGGGGCTGGCCATCGAAGAAGGGCTGGGTGACGGTCTCGACCAGGCCGAGCGCATTGTAGGTGGAACGTGTCACGCTGGACTGGTCGAAGGTCGGACTGCCGGTGGGCGCCTCGACCTTGGTGGCGAGCCGGCGGCCGAGCCCATCAAAGAAGGCGATCGACGGGCGCGTTTTCGCCGTCTCTGGCGCCAGCCCCGCCGGCCGGTTCGGCTGCGCCGTTTCCCGCTCTCAGGTCACCACCCACGAGAGCGGATTGAGGGCATCACCCGCGTGGTATTGATACTCGACCGTTGGGGCGTTCGCCGAATCCCCGGGCCGGATCACTTTGGTGAGGCGGCCCCAGCTATCGTACTCGTAGCTGGTGGCATCCTGGTTCTCGGCGTCGGAGACCCGGCTGACCACGAGGGTGGTGAAATCGTAGTCGGTCTGGGTGGTGAGCGTGCCGCCGTCGGGGCGCGGGCGGATCACCCGTGTGGCGAAGCCCCGGTAGGTCGGGTTGTCGTAAGAGGTGGTGGTGGTGTGATTGTTGGGATCGGTCACGCCCGTCGGGTTGCCGACCGCATCATACTGGTACTGGGTGATGGCCCACACGCTGCCCGTCCAGACCCGCTCTTGCTGCAGTTGCCCGCGATCGCCAAGCGTGTTGCAGACCCATCGTAGTAAAACTGGGTGCGCGCGGCGAGCTGGTTCTCGATCGCCTGGAGGCCTTCGTAGATCGAACGCTCAACGGGGTGATCGACGATGTAGACCGTCGGGGTGATCCGGGAGCGGTAGATGCTGGCCGTCGTGCGCTCATCGCCTGGGATGTCGGTCGTATAGTCGGACTGCACCTCGCCGTACTCGGTGGTTTGGCTGAGGTTGCCGTAGCTATCATATTGATAGGTGGTGCGGAAGGAGCGCGTCGTATTGTTCTCGTCGGTGGTGCTGCGCCGCGTTTCGAGCAAGGGCACCGGTTTGGTGCCCCAGGTCGTCGGGGTAGTGAGGTCATCGAGGTTATCCTGGGTGGCGCGAATGATCGCGCCGACCTGGACCTCGGTATGGTGGGGCAGGCCGTTTTCCGGCGCGGTCGGATCGGCGGTGGCATAATACTGCGTCTCGGTCACCGTGCCGACCGGGTCGGTCTGGGTGACCTGCGGGAAGCCGATGAAGGCCACCGGATGGTTATCGACGACCAGGTTGGCGTAAGCTGTAGGTGTCAACGCGGTCTGGAGCTTCGGCCCGCCTCCCAGTGGCCGTGCGGCGGATGACTTTGAAGCCGTTGGCGCATAGCTGCGTATTCGGGTCCGCCGACCAGGTGCCACTCCAGGTCCACTCGTCATAGTCGAAGCTGACCCGCCCGCCATAGCCGTTGTTGACCGCGCGCAGGTACTGGCGCTTGATCTCCTGGTCGAGGCACCAGTTCAGGGGGCGCGTCTCATCGATCACGTCCTGCTGGTAGCGATCATATTCGAAGGTCATCGCCGGCAGGGCGTTGCCCGCCCCCAGGGCCGCGCCACCGGCGCCATAGGTCGTGATTTGCGTGAGAAGCACATCTTTGCTGTCCTGGGTGGTCGGCGGGAAGGGTGGGGCGGCCTCGACATAGGCGAAAGTCCACTCGCACACGATCTGCCCAGCGGCATTCTTGAGCCGAATGGCATCCAGCTTCTGGGTCTCGTAGAGCAGCGTCCCACCGGACTTGGTGTGCTTCCGCTCGGAGATCGTGAACTCGACCGTGAATTCGGCCGTCGGGTCGCCCGCGTTGGTGGTGTAGCGGATTGTGGAAGGATAGGACTCATTGGGGCTGCCACAGCGGTTCTGGCCATCGTCGAGCGCGACGGTTTGGTACTGAATCTCGATCGTGTTGCCCGCCGGGTCGGTGATAGTGTCCAGCTTCCAGGCTTCCGTGCCGGTGCAGGTCCACAGCCGCGACGCGCTGGTTGAGCCGAAAGCGTATTGGGTGCCGTCGGTGGTCCAGACTTCCCAGCGTCCCTGGTTGACCCCGCGGCCATCGGAGAACTGGACCCTGACCCAATTTTCGCGGGGGGATGGTAGGCGCCGGGCGCATCCCGCGCCGTCCGGTTTTCGCTCCGGAGTTGGCCGCTAACCCCATCCATGACGATCGAGTAGGGGTCGCCCTGGCCGTCGGTCCAGCGTACGACCCCCAGCTCCAGGCTCCAGCCGATGCCCAGCCAGCCCCCCTGGCTGGAGCGGGTGTCCATGGTGTTGACGGTGGCGGAGTGGTCCTGCACCGTCAGCGAAGGTTTGAGCCCCGCCGCGCCGGGCGGCAGATCCAGGGGCAGGGCCAATGAGGCACTCCCGGAGAAGAGCCCCACCTGGAACTCATCAATCGTCGCCGGGACGATCGTGGCCGGATCGGCGGAGAGCGTCTGGGTGCTGAAGTGACTCACTCGCGCCGTAAGGGTCTTGGCGGCGGGATCGACCGTCGCGGGCCACTCGCCCTCGGCTGGGGGCAGGCCGTCGCTCCCCGCCTGTCGCCAGCCCAGGCGC
>DOUV01000447.1 GCA_003520455.1 Chloroflexota bacterium
GTGGTGCTGCCGCTGGTCTGGGTGCGGCGCAGGGTGGTGCCGGTGTGGGCGTCCAGGTCGTAGGTGGTCGTGGTGCCATTGCCGCTGACTTGAGAGAGCCGGTTGTCAGCGTTGAATTTTTGGGTATAGGCGGTGTAGGTGCCGCCCTGCTTGAGCCAGCGGAGGGTCATGTTGCCGGCCGGGTCGTAGCCGAACTGGTGGCTGGGAGTGCCGATGTACTGGGGCGCGTGGCGCGGTTGGCCCGGGATATTGGTCTCGCTCCCCGCGGACCAGGCGCCAAAGAGGGTGGTGTAGCTGCCCTCCTGAACGCTCGCGAGCCGATCCAGCTGATCGTACGTGTAGCTGGCGCTGTCGGTGGCGCCGCTGACCGCGGTCAGGCGGTTGAAGGCGTCGTAGGCTAAGGTCAGATTCTCCTCGCGGCCGGGGGTGGCATCGGTCAGGCCGGTCAGGTTCGAGACGGCGTCATAGCCATAAGCCAGGTTGAGCAGGGTGGTGCCGTTCTTGGTCACCGTGAGCTGGCGCAGCCGCTGCGACTGGTCAACCCCCGGCTCGTCGGAGTAACGGTCGTCCGTGCGCGTGCCGTTGAGCAGCGTCAACGCGGCCAGCGCGCCCCCGGCGGTATACGTGGCCCCCGTTACGTACTGCCGGTCCAGGGTGATGCTGTACAGCGTCGCGGGGAGCCCCATGGCGTTGTAGGTCGTCTGGACCTGCTCGCTGGTGGGATAGACCGTCTTGGTCACCCGGTCCAGCGAGTTGTAATAGTACTTCAGCACGTAGGTGGTGCCAACCGCGGTCGTGAGGCCTTCCGCCTTCACCCGCCCACGGTAATCGTATTTGTAGGTGTGGGCAATCTGGGGATTGGTCGCGCCCGTCCCGCTCCCCTGGTACCAGACACTCCGCAGGCGCCCGAAGGCGTTGTTACTCAGGCCATCCGTCGTTCCCGGCAGATGCTCGTAGGCGTAGTTGATCGTGTAGTTGTTCGCGCCCGGGTCGACGCACTGCGCCGCGTCGACGCTGGCCGCATTCTCAAAGGTGCGCCCTTGCAGCCGGTTGAGGCTGTCATAGAAGAAGCAGGTCACATTCTGGTCCGGGCTGATGCGCCCATTGGCCTGCCGGATCAGGTTGCCCGCCGGGTCGTAGCGGTACTGCCAGGTCCCCATGTCGCGGTCCGACATCCAGGTCTTCAGCCCGCGCAGGTCGTAGCCAATCGTCGTCTTGCGCAAGATGGTGCCGGTGTTGTTGCGCGTCTCCACCGCCTGTACCTGATCGAGGGCCGTGTAACGATAGACGGTGTGCCGGGAGAGGCTGTAGGGACTCTCGCTCGTCCCGGTGCCGCTATACTCCAGGACCTCCACGAGCCGCCCCAGGCCGTCGGTCTTGCGGTTCACCGCCCGGTTGAGCGGATCGCGCCCCTGGGCGAAGCCGCCCACGTAGCTATACTTGGTCGTGCGGTTGGTCGGCTCGGTGACCGTTTTGAGCTGCCCGAGGCCATCGTAGGTCGTGACCGTCACCGGCTGGTCGGGCGGGGGGCCGACGAACGCGGTCAGGGGCTGGCCATCGAAGAAGGGCTGGGTGACGGTCTCAACGAGCCCCCGCGTATTGTAACTGAGCTTTTGCAAAGATCGGGCTGGCCGGCAGCTTTACAATAAAGCAAGATGCGCCTTGATGTCAGACAAGGAGCGACCGTTGAGAGTTTGCTGGACGACCCAAGCGATGGTGGAGCCCAGGGACTGGCGTAAGAGGGAGCGGCAGACCTCGCCGATGGTCATCAGGCGCGCGAGAGCCCACTCCTCGGCACGGGGAGCGCGCAGATGAGGCAGGAGGGTGGAGTACGCCACGAAGACGAGAGGCCTGGGCCTGGTGTGGCCAATCGCACTTCGCAGCTGACAGTCACCCATGCCCAAGTGCTGCTTGCCGTCGCGATGAAAAGGCTCGGTGCCGCTCCAGCGGTGGCGGTAGGTCCTGAGGACGCGATGGGTTTCCCACCACGTGTTGTTGGTGACGAGAATCTTGACCGGGGTGGGGTCCTCGCGCTGCTTCCACAGGACGACGATGCGCACCTTATGCTCGACGCCAGGCAGGCGGATGGTCTTGGTAAAGAACCACTGCGCCTCCCCACCGCTCAAGGTCTTGGTGCGCTCCCACGAGCGCAGGGTCTTGACCCACTCCGAGGCTTTGATCTCCTTGCCCTCGACAATGAGCTTGCGGTTGAACTTGAGATCACCCACGTAGCTGCGCTTGAAGCGGTGGATGTGATTGAGGGTCTCGACGTTGGTGAAGTAGCTGTCGAAGGTGAGATCGCCCGGGATCCCTTCGGCCACCACCCAGTCGATCAATTCCAGGCAGAGCGCCGTGTGGTTCTTGAACGGCTCTCCCGTCGCCTCACACTGCTCGCGTTTCCGAAACCGGCGGAAGTCCAGCGGGGAGTGTTTGCCCGAGGCACAGACGTAGTTGGCGATCAAATAGTCGTGCGCGATCAAGTGCCGCTTATCGGCATGGTCCCAGAACCAGCCCACGTCCGCGATCAGCTTCCCTTCGTGGTCGATCAGCGTATTGTCGATCGCGATCACGCCGTGCTGCGTGTAGCGCGTGTTCACATCCTGCTGCCGCAGCGCAAGCCGTTGCCGGTTCAACTCAGCCACATCCCATTCGACCTGGGTCAACCAGCGGTTCAGGCACGACTGGTCCGTTGTCACCGCAAACTCCCGGTTGATTCCCATTAGGTAATATAGAGATGGGTCCGCTCACCGTCTTGTGCTCCGCGATCATCAGACCCGTGAGGTATTCAGCAAAGTGCCGCCGTGCCGCTTCCGTCCCGAACACCTCCCGGTACTGGCTCAGCACCTCTTCTACCACGGTCGGAAATTCGATGATCGCTGGCATCACACCGCCGTCCTTTGCTCTGCTCCCTTATCTGTTGGCCGTTATTGTAAATCTGCCGTCCTCTTGGCGCAACTTTGCAAAAGTAAACATGCCACTTGGAAGTGGCACCAGCGGGGATGAAAATGGGGTAGACTGAGGGGCACGGCGGCCGGAAGGGAGATCATCTGGACTGTGGTACCGATCCAACGGAGTCCGAGCAAAAGTAAGATCCGCGTCCCCTGACGTACCAGCGGTTGTGGACGCCTCAAGGGGCGCAACACGGAGGACAGTTTGGGTCTGTTCGCGCAGGGACGCCCGTGCCGCCACAGGAGGCCCAGATGGATGGAATGTTCCCTCACTGTGCGGGCCTGGACGTCCACAAACGGTTCGTCGTGGCCTGTACCCTCGTGGCAGTGCCGGAAGGAGGCGTGAAACGCGAGATCAAGCGGTTCGGCACTCCTCCGTCTGAGTTGCGTGCGTTGGCGGCGTGGCTGGCGGCGCGTGGCATCACCCCCGCCGCCATGGACAGTACCGGCATCTACTGGAAGCCGGTCTATAACCGGCTGAGTCACTCCCTGGAAGTCTGGGTGGTGAATGCGGCCCACTTGGCCCAAGTGCCCGGGCGGAAGACCGATATCAAGGATGCGGAGTGGATTGCGCCACTGATGCAGCCTGGGCTGGTGCAAAAGAGCTTCGTGCCCGATGTGCTGCAACGGGACCTGCGCGACCTGACTCGCTATCGGACACGCCTGACGCAAGAACGCACCGCGGTCGTCAAGCGCCTCCAGAAACTGCTCGAAGATGCCAACATCAAACTGGCGAGCGTTGTGACCGACATCCAAGGCGTCAGTGCGCGAGCCATGCTGGAGGCGCTGATCGCCGGCGAGCAAGACGAGACGATCGTGGCCGCCTTGGCGCGCGGTCGGCTCCGCCCCAAGATTCCCGCCTTGGTCGAGGCGCTCGCCGGCCAGGTGCGTGCCCATCATCGCTTCCTACGCCACGAACTGCGCGCCCATCTGGACGCCCTCAATGAGCGCCTAAGAGCGATCAGTGACCAGCTTGGGCAGGAAACCCAAGCGTACGAAGGAACCATCGAGCGGCTGATGCAGGTCCCCGGCGTTGGTCGGCGCACCGCCGAAATCATTCTGGCTGAGATCGGCGCCGATGTCTCCCAGTTCGCGACCGCCGGGCACCTCGCCTCCTGGTCATGTCTCTGCCCAGGCAACCGAGTAAGAGGTGGCAAACGATTCTCGGGTAAGACGCGCCAGGGTCAACCCTGGCTGCGGGCAGCCCTGGTGGAAGCGGCCCACGCCGCAGCGCGTACCAGAGATACCTCTCTGGCCAGCCAGTTCCACCGCAGCGCCGCGCGGCGCGGGCGGAAACGAGCGGCAGTGGCCGTGGCCCACTCCATCATCGGGATCATCTATCCCCTGTTGGCCGACCCGCATGCGACCTTTCACGACTTGGGGGCGGACCACTTTATCAAGCGCGATCAAGCCCACGCGCCGCGCCGGGCGCTCAAAACCCTGGAGCAGTTGGGCTTCTCTGTGACCCTGTCGCCCCTGGCCGCCTGAGAGCAGTCAGGCGACTGTGTTTGTTTACCACGCCTCGTTGGACGACGAGCGCGTGTTCTCTTTCCTTTTGTCCAGGAACCGTGGTGTTCAGGCATCCCGACCCAAACTTATTTTCAGGACAGTTCCAGAGATGCACCCATGTCACAAAGCCCGGCTAGGTTTTTGAGTGCGTACTACTGCGGTGGACGCAGACAGCGTCTTTTTCTCGAGGAGCAACAAGCGATGGATCTTGCAACCATTACCACACGCACCTCGGCCGGCCTGTGAAGCAAGGAGCAGACTGCCATGACGCCTGATCCAGAGGCAACCGCACGGACGCGGGCCCGTTATCAGCGCATTGCTCTGCTCTACGACAGGATGGAACGGCTCGCCGAGCGGCGCTACCGCTCGTGGCGAGCGCATCTCTGGTCTCTCGTCCGTGGCCCGAGGGTGCTGGAAGTGGGCGTGGGGACGGGCAAGAACATGCCGTTTTATCCGCCCGGTGTCGAAGTCACAGCCGTTGACCTGACACCGGGCATGCTCGAGCGTGCCCGCCGCCGGGCGGCCGACTTGAACCTGGACGTGGACCTGTGCCTGGGTGATGCACAGGCACTCGACTTCCCCGATGCCACGTTTGATGACGTGGTGGCGACGTTTGTTTTCTGCTCGGTTCCCGATCCGGTTCTCGGTTTGAAGGAACTGGGACGGGTCGTGAAGCCGGGCGGCCGGGTGCTGCTGTTGGAACACGTGTGGGCGGCCAACCCCATCGTCGGCGCGTTGATGGACGTGCTCAACCCGCTGATCGTGCGCGTGACGGGCGCCAACATCAACCGGCGCACGGTGGAGAACGTCGCCCGGAGCGGACTGTACCTCGAACAGGTGGCAGATCTGGGCATGGGGGGCATTTTCAGGCTGATTGTGGCCCAGCGTAACGATGGGTAGGCGAGCAGGTGCCCGGCGGACCTTCGCCAGAAGAGGGGCGGGTCAAAGGTTCACTCAGGAACATGGTCAGAAATCTTCACCAAATCGCCATACATGCTTCAACAGTCTGTTACACGGCCTGGCTACACTTCAGATCAGGTGCCGGGACAGGAGGACGCTCTTCTGGGCCCGGTCGCAGACACGATCTGAGGAGGTGATTCCCATGATGGGTTGGTGGGGATTGGGCATGCCAGGCATCATCGTCATGCTGATCTTCTGGGTCGCTGTGATCGCCCTGGCCGTGTGGCTGGTGAGTGTGCTGTTTCCACAATCGCCGGGCGCTCCGCGATCACAGGTAGGACCGCCAGACAGTGACTCGCCTGAGTCGGCACTCGACGCCCTCAAGAAACGGTACGCCCGTGGCGAGATGGCCCGGGATGGATACGAAAAAGAACGCGCCAGTCTGGTTGCACGGTTACACAGCGCTGAGCGCAAGCAAACAGATTGATAGTCCGGGCCGCTGCGTAGCAAAGAAGAAGGGGAAGGAGTGACTGATCATGATGGGATTTGGTCTCTTGTTCGTCGTGTTGATTGTAGTCGCCGTCGCCTACGCGATGAGATGGCGGCCGGATGGTGACCGCCAGGGAGACAATGAGCCCCGCCAATCGGCGTTGGACATCCTGAAAGCGCGCTATGCCCGCGGGGAGATCAGCAAGGCCGAGTACGAAGCGATGCGCGCCAATCTGACAGATTGACGGCGGTGACCAGGGGCGACGCACTTTCGGAAGTGCGTCGCCCCTCAAGGAGGGAGAACACGATGTGCGGACCGGATCGAACCATCTATCGCTGGATGGACGACGCGCTCGGCGAGCGGCACCACGGGCACCATCACGCCG
>DOUV01001071.1 GCA_003520455.1 Chloroflexota bacterium
ACCGTAGTCGCAGAAAGCCCAATCCAAACGGTATGGCCAGGCTGGCCGATGGTGGCGCCTCGCGCCGTGAAGTTAAATAATTGGGAAACCAGTGCTGTGGCTGGCCATGGGCGACCCAATGGACAGCTTTCAGCCGAGCTGCACCGCTAGATCGAGACGAGCTTCGCGCCGAATCCAGCTTTCAAAATCGCCGCGATCATGCCCCCCGCACAGCGACGTCGGCTCGGCATGGAGTGTTGGGTGGTGCTCGTCGCAGGGCTTCCTCACGCGGTACTCACATAAGTTCGAGGAGACCGACGGTTGGATCGTTGGCGAAGGCCTCAATCGCGGCCAACCCGTTCCGCACCGTGCGCTCGACATCGTTGGTGGTACAGTTGCCCAAGCGCAGCCAGATCACTTTGGGTGGAAACCCGTGCAGCACACTCACGTCGCTGAAGTCGGAGTCTTTCGTGACGATGATGTAGTCGTTGGTTTGGGCCTATGTCCAGACGGTCAGATCGGAGGCCCGATCCAAGCCCACCAGGAGGACATGGCTGGTGCTGGGATAGAGATCAGCAAGCCGGTGCACCAGCCGGGGCGAGAGGTTATGATCGAAGAGCAATCTCATACCTGCGTGACGAGCAGTTGCCGTTCTCGATCAGCCGCGTAGCTCAAACACGCCTGAATATCCGCTTCGGTCAGATAGGGGAAGTCCTCCAGGATCTCCTGATGGGTCATGCCAGCGGCAAGGTAGGAGAGGACATCGTAGACCGTAATGCGCATGCCCCGGATCGTTGGCTTCCCGCTCCGTTTGCCAGGCTCAAGCGTGATGATCGTTTGATACGACGCACTCATAATGATTCTCCTCGCCAGCGAAATGGTCGTCCAACATTCCTGGATCGCGTCTCAGTCATATCTGCCATTGTACCACATTTCATTTTGGCTTTCTTCATGAAGGTGCACTGCTGGCGCCGTGGGCGACCGTAAGCTTTATCGGCTGGTGAGGGTTTCCGCTCCCGATGGTTTATAGGTGAGCTCGAAGATCGTGACAGCACCTCCAAATGCTCCGCCACCTGCCCTAGCCACCGTACGCCGGAGTCTTTGCAGGCGGGACAGGGCTTGAGGTCGGCGATCATCACAAAGCCTCGAACCAGGTCTTGATCTTCAATGCCATGAGCCGACGGCGCTCTTCGAGAAAGTGGTCGTAGGTCGGTATCACACCGTCGAGCATTGATTCCGGGATGCAGTTCATCCGCAAGTTGGCGTGCAGGTCGTCCGCGTCACTAATGCCGCCGTACTTTTTCTGGCCGCCTTGACACTGCTCGACCAGGTCCCTGAAGTACTTCTCGGGTGGCTTGTCGCCGATGGCGATGTTGATCTCGCTCTGGGCCAGCACGAAGTTGGCGATCTGGTTGTAACGGCCGCGTGAGAGACCCTGTGTCTTCAGGTGTTTCTTGGGGTAGACGTGGTGCACGTCGCTGCGGTTCAGCAGCAGGTCCCGCACGGTGATGTCCCGTGAGAGGAATCCCTTGTCGCCCAGCTTCGCCTGAGCCGCCTGGTAGGCCAGGAAGTACGGACTGATGGACGACGACGTGTCCATCAACTGGGGCAGCATACCGGTCCAGAAGCTATGGGGAAGCTGATTCTCGATGACCGACTCGGTGTACTCGACGAGCCCGCGCGCCTCGATCTGGCGGATGTCGAAATCGAAGATGGTTTCCGGATTGCCAGAATAGCGGCGTGTCAGGATCGACATGGCGTACCAGCGCCGCACCAGACGTTCGATCTCCGCGGCTGCCATGTCCTCCACTCGCCCCCGCAGGTAGATGATGTAAGCGAAGTTGACTGTATTGCGTCCGCCGATGAGACTGCTCGTCAGAAATCCCGCCGAGCGCAGGATCATCGTCAGGCGGTCGAAGTGTGTCTTGTTCATTAAGGCCAGGACGCCCTTCTTGAGCCTCGCGAACGATTCTTCGGCGATGGCCTCCTCGTATTGCTTGGTCTCGAAGTTGCGCCCGGACAACAGGGCCACGAGATCCTGCAGCTTGCCGCGCCCGAACTCAGAGGTGAAGGCGACGCGCAGCATGTCGGTGTAGGTTGGGTCGTACAGGTCGTCGTTGACGTCCTTGAGCCAGCGCATCTTGGGCATGAACTCGGACCGAGCAAACGCCGGGTCGCCTTTCTCGATGCGCGAGTAAAACTCGGGTGCCACGGCCAGATGGCAGAAGTAATCGATCGCCTTGCGCAGCGTGTTGCCGCCGAAGCTCTCGTTAACCGCGATCTTCGACATAGCGAAGTCGGCCTGGGAGAGCTCGGTGCCTGCGGAGTTCACGCGGATGAAGATCTCGGTGACCGTCTCGATGTCGAGATCTTCAGCCAGTTCGATCACGCCGACGTGGTTGTTGATGATCTTATGGAGCTTTTCGATGCTTGCAAAGACAGCATCCTGTGAGGTGCCTTGATTCTTCGAGCAGTAGGTTCCGACGAGCTGGAACATACTTGTGAATGGTGCAAAGACTTCGGCCACGTCTGGCATCCAGGCGGCATCTTTTTGGATGGCGGGGTTGGCGACCTCGAAGCGCTCCTCCTGCGGGTGGAAGGCGATGCGGATGCGGACCGTCTCGTAGTCCTTGGTCAGTACCTCGCGACCGAGTAGCGCCGCCATAAGCGCCGTAACCCTCTGTTGCCCATCGATCAGGATGCGCTTGCCGGCCGAAGGCGTACCGTCCTTGAGCTTCACCGTGGGGTTGCACCAGGCGATCAGGTAACCCACCGGGTAGCCCTGGTACAGCGAGTCGAGCAGGTTGCGAACCTTGGTCGCATCCCACACGAAGGGGCGCTGGATCTCGGGGATGGCGATCTCGCCCGATTTGACCCACGTGAGCAGGGTCTCGATGGGGTGCGGGGTTACGGAGTACCGCTGGGTGGACATGGTTCAGGCGCCTCCTCCGATGATCTCATCCAGCAACCCCTCGGTCTTCCTCTCCAGCGCCAGGATGTCTGCGCGGATCTCCTCCAGGGTACACAGGGGCTGCGGCAGAAGCAGCGGGTGAAGTTGATCGCGTCGTCGGTCTTGACGCTATCCGGGACGTACCAGGCGTCGGGGGCGTGGGGCAGCACCTCACGACGCAAGAAGGCCTTGATGCCGCCTTCCTCCAGCAGCGGAACCTGCGCGATGTCGCGCAGGTCTCTGCAGGGCTCATACTCGACGACGGCGGGCCTGCCGTCGATGGTGGCGGCGAACAACCCGTGCAGGGGGTCCGGTGCGGTGCCCTTCTTGGGAATCTTCCGGATGACCAGCAGCGCGTCGTCCGCGCGCCCGGCGGTCTCCTTGAGTGCCTTGATCTCCTTGGCGGCATAGGCGCGGTTGGGTCGATGCCCTTGAGCCGCAGCGGCCGATGGCCGCGTTGGGGAAGATCTTCGACTGCTCGGTCTCGTCGAAGGCGAGGAAGGTGGCGCAGAGGCGCCCGATGCCCTCGTCCGACAGATCGCAGGTTTTCTTGCCCAGGTTCTTGCACAGCGGCTTGAACCACTGCGTCGCGTCGATGAGTTGCACCTTGCCCTTGCGCAGTGGTGTCTTTTGGTGAGCACCCAGATGCAGGTCGCGATGCCGGTGTTGTAGAACATGTTGAGCGGCAGCGCGACGATGGCCTCGATCCAGTCGGTCTCGATGATCCAGCGGCGGATGTCGCTCTCGCCCTATGGCAAGTGATGATGAGCACATGTTCTTGACATGCTCCTACTATAACCTCCCGAGAGGGCTCAAGTTTGATGGTTGTCGGTTAACTTGTTACTCTACCGACAAGCTTCGGTATACTCCCCGTCCTGGCAGATCATACCGCCTCCCATCGTCATAATCCCGGCCGGTGGGGATTCTGCCGACTCATCGCGGCATAACTACTCTGGAGGCGGATCATACTGCCTCCCGTCGACCTGATCGTCCTCACCGGCCGATCCCATCGAGTCCACGGAGCCTCACGACGGGGAGCAGTCGTGCGCGCGCAGCGACGTCCTCGCATCTCGGCCCGCCAAACAAAGAGCGGACAAGTCTCTCCACAACTCAGAGGTTGCCCACCTATCCCTATATATTCTCTTTGAGTTCCCCACCGCGGTGGTCCGTGCTCTCGCTGCGGTGGGACGGTGGTGGGTTGCGGTGCACGTCGGAGGCTCTGATGCGTCGATCCGGGGCGTCGAACCGGGCGAGGCGTCACGTTTGCGCCGGTACTCTACTGCACTCCGCCACAAACGTCAAGACGCCCCGCGCCCTAAGCTACTTTCTTCAATCAACTCGTGCGCTCACCCTGGTTTGGATCCAACCGCAGCGCGGCGCCCGAAGTCGAGGGGCACGGCGAGGAGCAGGCCCGTGCTGCGGTCGTTGCTCCCGCCGGTGGGAATGTGGCCCCGTGGGCCATAGGCCTGACTCACCCAGATGGGACTTCCATGCACGGGTTGATCCCGAGTTTACTGATCGTGGCTGAAAACTGGTGCGGCATCCTGCAGCTCGCGGGTGAGCACTCGACGCACAACGGTTTCAATGTCGGTGGACAATGGGGTACGGGACCATTGCCACCCACGGCAAGGGGGCGTGGAGCGCGATTGGCGGCAACGCTTGGTGGGCGGCCCGTGCTCGCAGGAGAATCTCCCTTCTCTCAAGCGGTAAGGGAAAAGAGTGGTTCAGCCTCCTGCGGAACTTCAATCGGGACGAAGTACGCCGCCGGGTACAAGTAGTCTTCTCCCGTCTCGTCAATGACGCGGAGATACGTACTCACCTCAGCCGCTTCGTCAGGCACGACTTGATATACTGTGCGAAGCTTTAAGTCGTCTTCGTACCCTTTGTTGTTGATGCATAGAACAAAACGTGGTGGAGGATTTTGAGCCATCATGGTTGCTAGTACCTCGACAAAAAAGTTCTGATAAGTAGACTGAGCCCTACGCGAGCGAGCAGAAGCAGGGGAGAGCGTAGTGGCCAAAATCTACACGGTGGACTTGACGGCGAAAGAACACGAGCAGTTGGTAGAGCTGACACGGAAAGGGCGGCCGGGTGCTCGTAAGAGCAAGCGGACGCAGAGCTTGTTGTTGGCGCATGAGGGACAGAGTGATCGGGAGATCGCGCAGAACTTGCACACGAGTCGCCCGACGGTGCAGCGGACGCGCCAGAAGGTTGTCCTGGGTGGCGTGGAGGGTGCCCTCAATGAACGATCACGAGCGGGGCGGCTCCCCAAAATAGATGACAAGGTCGAAGCGATTTTGACGACGTTGGCGCAGAGTATGCCACCGGATGGGCGCACGCGCTGGACGCCCGCCTTGCTGGCCAATCGGCTCGTAACGCTCACGGAGTTAGACGAGATTTCAACTGAGCGCATACGCCTGGTGTTAAAAAAACGACTTGAAGCCCTGGCAGCGACAGAAATGGTGTATTCCGCGAGTCATTGGGGCTGAGTTCGTCTGGCGGATGGAAGCGATCCTTGATCTGTACGCGGAACCCTACCACCCCACGCGGCCGCCGCTCTGCTTTGATGAGGTGCCCTACCAGCTGGTCCGGGAGATCCACCATCCCCTTCCGCTGCGCGCGGGCCAGCCCGCGCGCTACGACTATGAATATAAGCGCGAAGGAACCTGTAACCTCTTCATGATCCTTCAGCCTTTGGCTGGCTGGCGGCATGTGGTGATCACCGCGCGACGCACCAAGCAGGGGTTTGCGCGTTGGATGCATGCCATCGTCCATGAGCATTTCCCACACGCCGAGCAGATCAGCGTCGTGCTCGACAATCTGAATACGCACACGCCCGCTGCCTTCTACGAGACCTTTCCACCGCCAGAGGCTCGTCACTGGGCGCGCAAGCTCACCTTCACCCATACGCCCAAACACAGTCGTTGGTTGAACATGGCCGAGGTCGAAATCTCGGTCTTGCTCCAACCATGTCTCGATCGCCGCTTGGCTACCATTCCCGTCATCACCAACGAGGTCGCTGCTTGGGAGACTGACCGCAATAGGCAACAGGCAACCATCGATTGGCGCTTCACGATCGCTACCGCCCGCGACAAACTGCGCCGCCTTTATCCCTGCCACTGAACCCATCTCACTCCGTACCCACTTATCAGAACTTTTTTGTCGAGCTAGTAGTTGAAGACCTCATTGACGTCGCTTGGTTGGTCGGGGGAGAAAACCCGCGCTTCAGCAGCAAGGACATCCTGCAAGGAACTTTGGGTACCCTCAATCTGGCTGGAAAGCACGGCCTCCTTGCGGACGTACATGGCAACAAAGAGATCGGGATGCGGCAGCGTTTGAATCGAGCCATCCAGCCGGCCAAGCGCGCGATCAGCTGGCGGCAGGAGCGTTTGCAGTTCGCCTTGCAACTTGATTGGCGGATCCGGTGGCAGCGGGGCGGGAATGAACGCCCGATAGCCAGCGGGTTGCCCCACGTATCGGCCGGCTCTCAATGGGTGGTTCGGCTGTGTCATGGATGTTCGTACCTTGAACAAGATTGGTTTTGACGGTTCATATTAAAGGCAAGGTTTAGTATAGTTGAAGCGGCGCCGTCGTGTTAAACGCAGACTTTACTTGCATATGAAGAGAGCCTCTTCGCTATCCGTTCGAACCGAGATCTGCCTTCACCACACCAGCCCCATCTTCTCCAGGTGTACCTCCACCTTCTTCCTCAGCGCTTCCACCTCCTGCTCCAACTCCGGCAATGGCTGGGCGTAGCGTTCTTCCAGTTCCTTGACGCGGCAGGCGAGTTGCTGCGTCAGCCGCTGCCCCTCGCCCTCGATGGCGGCGAACCACTTGTCGTCGACGACCAGCGTCTTGATCTCGGCCTCGGTGAGTTTGGAGTAATTCGCCAGCACCTTCGGCTCGAGTTCGGCCTGGGCCTCCTTGACGGCCCAGGCCGCTTCGGACTCGGCGTCGAGCAGTTTCAGGCACTTCTCCAACGCTTCGACTTCGTCCGCGTTCTCCGCCTCCAACGTCAATTGTCCATTCTCCGTTCTCAACTGCTTGAGCCGCTCCTTCACGCCGCTTTTGGTGACCTTGCCCTTATCGTTGATGCCTTCCTCCAGCAAGCCCTCCTCGCCGGTGTGCTCCTCGACGAATTCCTCCAGTTCCCGGGCAGCAACTTCCTATCTGGCCTGCAACTCGTCGATGGCGGCCTGCTCGGCGGCGAAGGAGCAGGCGACGATCAGGGGCGGGGGGATCAGGTCCAGCTTGTACTTCTGGCGGCCGATGGTCAGGTCCACCGTCTCCTTAATCTTCTTCGCCTTGTCGTCGATGACCGCGCGCGGTTTGGCGGCTTCGACCCAGCCGTCGGCGGCGACGAGGTAGACGTCGTCCTGCATCACCTCGGCCCAGTAGTCCATCAGCCGCTGGTAGACGTCGTAGCGGTCGAGCAGGGGCAGGCCGGCGAAACGCTCCAACAGCTCTTCGGACAGTGTGTGGATGACCGCCTTGGGTTTGGCACCGACCTTGAGCCCCTTGAGCAAAGGCTCGTGGGCCTTCCGCCACCCCCGGAAGATGGCTGCCACCTGATCAGCATATGCGGCGAACTCCGGGTGGGCCAGGATGGTTGCCTTGACCTGCCGGGTTTCGACTTTCGGTTCCGAGTAGCCGGGCCGGCCGTTCGACTGGAACAGGTCGTCACGCAGTGAGGGGAAGACGGCCCAGTAGGGTTGGAGGGCGTCGATGTCGCGGATGGGGATGCCGCCGTTCAGGTGCGCGTCGAGGTCGTGCAGGTCTTCCGGTTCACTGGAGTCGATGTGGCGCGGGATGTTGAGGTTGTAGTCGTTGGCGGGGCTGGCGATCTCAGCCACGGGCACCATACGGGAGTAGCCCGGCAGCTCGATCTGCCGGTTAAACACGTCCACGATCTTGTGGATGTCCTGCGCGCGGAGGCGGTTCTTGTTGCCGTCTTTCATGAAGCCCCTGGAGGC
>DOUV01000948.1 GCA_003520455.1 Chloroflexota bacterium
TCTTCGCGCAACTGCTCGACGCCGGCGACCATATCGTGGGCCAGCGCGACATCGCGCCCGATGCGGTTCCCACCGATGCCTGGCAGGCCGGCGAGGTGCACGCGAGTCGGATCGGCCTCGCGGTGCGCCCGGGTACGCCCCCCGGCGACTATCGCCTGGTCATCGGTCTGTATGACAGCGCGAGCGGCACCCGCCTTCCCCTGACTGACGGCACCGATGCCCTGCCTCTGGGCACCATCCACGTGCGAGCGCCCGCAGTGCCCCCCACAACCGGCGCCCTGGACCTGACACGCCCGCAGGCGGCCCAGTTGGGCCAGGTGCGCCTCGTAGGCAGCAGCGCCCACAAACTCGGGGCCGACCAGGCGCCGGAAACACCGCTGCGGCCGGGCGAGCCCCTGGCCGTCGTCCTCTTCTGGCAGGCGGAGCAGACCGCGCCGGGCGTGCCAGCGCTCACGCTTCATTTAGAAGGGCCGCGACAGGCGGAGTGGCCCTGGCAACCGGTCGAGGGCCGCTATCCACCCGCTGCCTGGTCCGCCGGGGAGATCGTGCGCGACCCGCAGACCTTCTTCCTGCCCGCCGATCTGCCCCCCGGCCGCTACCGCTTGCGGCTCCTTGCCCCGGCACGTCGCCCGGTCGACCTCGGAACCGTCACCGTCGCCGCCCCTTGAACGCCGCGGCTGTCAATGGTCAAGGCGCGGCGCACCTTCGCTATGGTCATGGGGATTGCAAAAGGTCGCCTCACACCTCGCCTGCACCCTTCAGGAGGACAGAACTGCGTCGCACCTCGCACGCCCGGCTTTTGAGCATCTCGGCGCAACCCCCAGACCCAATTTTCCCTCTTGCGGATTCCTATAAAAGTCTGGTATAAATAAGGTATAGATTTTGTACCAAAGATGAAGCAGAAGCTGCTCTTGAGAATCCACACGGAGTGTCGTGCGTGATCTCTTTCCAGACCCACAGTCAGCGTGTCTTAGTCATCATTCCTGCCTACAACGAGCAGGCGTCGATTCGATGGGTGGTGAACCTGGTCCGGAAAACGGTGCCCCGTGCGGACGTGCTCGTCATCGACGACGGCTCCACCGATGACACCCTCCGGCAAGCACGGCTGGCCGGTGCCTTTGTTGTCAGGCATCCCTTCAATCTCGGGATTGGGGGCGCGGTTCAGACCGGGCTCAAGTTTGCGCGCCAGGAGGACTACGACGTTGTGATGCGCCTGGATGGCGATGGACAGCACGATCCCCACGACATTCTGACATTCCTCGCCTCAGTGCGCTCGCAGCGGGCCGATGTGGTCATCGGCTCGCGCTTCCTCCACCCGCTAGGAGACGTGCGCCTCCCGGTCTTGCGTCTCTTGGGCGTTCGTCTGTTCGCGCTAGAGGTGCGCCTGTTGACCGGCGCGCCCGCAACCGACACCACCTCCGGCCTTATGGGCATGAACCGCCGGGCGGTCGAGGTCCTGGTCAACCACATTCCCCAGGATTATCCCGAGGTCGAGAGTCGCATCCTCCTGCACAAGGCCGGCCTCACCACACTGGAGTTGCCAACGCGCATGCACGCTCGCCGCGCGGGCGTCAGTTCTATCAATAGCTGGCGTTCAATTTATTACGCCTTCAAAGTTACACTGGCGGTACTGGTCGCCGCGATCAAGGATACCCCAGTGCTCACGACGGAGATTCCTGATGCCAGAGCCGACCGCGCAGCGCTTCACAGCTATTCTCTACAGCCTCATCTTGGTGGCCGTGATCGTGCAGTTGATCCGTAAGCGCAAGCTACGCGAAGAGTACGCCCTGCTCTGGCTCGCCGCCGGCCTGCTGATCCTGCTCCTCTCGACCTTTGGGTGGACAGTATCGCTCCTGGCCTCCTTCTTTCAAGTCTCCTATCCGCCGACGGTGATTCTGGTCTTCGGCCTGCTCTTTGCCCTGGTGATTCTCCTCTCCCAAAGTGTGATGCTTTCGACCCACGCCGACCGCGTGCGAGACCTCGCCCAGAGTGTGGCCCTCCTCGAGTGGCGCCTGCGCCGGTTGGAGGAGAACGACTTGACCGCTGGCGCTCCCGAAAACGGCACCGGACCTGAGGAGGGCCACCCCACCTCGAGTCGGCCCATGGCGACCCCGTCGATCGAGGCGCAACCGGTGTCGGCAGACCGGCCGTCGGCACAACCGCGCCGGGTTCTCGTGATCGGCCTGGACGGCGCCACGTTCGACCTGATCAAACCCTGGGCCGCCGCCGGGGAGTTGCCCACCCTCGACCGGTTGCTGCATGAGGGCGCCCATGGGCCGCTGCTCAGCACCATCCCGCCGATGACCGCACCGGCCTGGACTTCGTTTGCCACAGGCACCAACCCCGGCAAGCACGGGCTTTACGACTGGATCGCTCGGGAGGCAGGCAGTTACCGCTTCTCGGCCGTGACCGCCGCTAACGCCACTGCGCCCACGATCTACACCCTGCTCAGCCAGGCCGGGCGCCGCGTCTGCAGCCTCAACATTCCTATGACCTACCCGCCAATGCCCGTCAACGGCGTGATGGTCTCCGGGCTCCCCGCGCCCAGCACGCAGGTGACCCTGACCTTCCCACCGGGCCTGTACGACGAGATCCTCGAGGCTGTCGGCGACTACATCCTCTACCCCGACCCGGGACAGGCCTATTCCGACGCGGGAGTGGACGCCTTCCTGGAACTCCTCTACCGCACCACGGACCTCCGCGCGCGCACGCTCGACTTCTTGTGCCGGCGCGAACCGTGGGATTTCGCGATGGCGGTGTTCAACGGCACCGATACGGTCAGCCACGCGCTGTGGAAGTACATGGACCCCGAGCATCCGCTCCACGATCCGAGTCGCGCCGCCCACTATGGGAATGCGATCCGCGACTACTACCGCTTCCTCGATCAGCACCTGGCCACGATCGTCGAGCGCCTGGAGGATGATACCACCCTGATCGTCATGTCCGATCACGGCTTCGGGCCGTTCCACAAGTTCATCCATGTCAACAATTGGCTGATGCGAGAAGGGCTCATGCACTTGAAATCGGAGCCCCGCGCGCGCCTGAAGGGGGCGCTCTTCCGCCTGGGGATGGCGCCCATGAATGTCTACGACATGCTCATGCGACTGGGGCTCGGCGCGCTGAAGCGCGAGGTCGTCCGCGGGCAGGGCCAGGGCCTCCTGAAGGCTCTCTTCCTTTCCTTCGAGGACGTCGACTGGCAGCGGACCGTAGCCTACTCCCTGGGCAACGTCGGCCAGATTACGCTGAACGTCGCCGGGCGTGAGCCCTTCGGCGCCGTCCAGCCCGGCGCGGACTACGAGCGCGTCCGCGATGCCATCATCGCCCGGCTCTGGCAACTGCGCGACCCCGAGGGCGGCGAGCAGGTGGTCGAGGCCGTTTATCGTCGTGAGGAGATCTACAGCGGCGACCAGACTGAGCGAGCGCCCGATATCGTCTTCATCCCCCGCCGCCTGGAGTATTTCGGTTTTGGCGAGTACGAGTTTGGAAGCCACAAGATTATCGAGGCGATGAAGCGCGGGATTTCTGGGACGCACCGCATGAACGGCATCTTCCTGGCCTATGGAGCCGGCATCCAGCCGGGCGTTACCGTCGAAGGCGCCCAGATCGTTGATCTGGCACCGACCATCCTGCACCTGATGGGCGAGCCGATCCCCGATCACATGGACGGCCGTGTCTTCCACGAGATTCTGACGGGGGATCTGCGCTGGAGGCAGCCACAGAGACACGATGGGCAGTGGCAGACCCCCGCCGGCGGCGGCAATGGCCTGTCCGAAGAAGACGAGCGACTCCTCCTCGACCGGCTCCGTGAGCTGGGATATGTGGGCTGAGGCGCCATGGCCAAGACCACGGGGGTGACCAATGCCTTCACGGTAGACCTGGAAGAGTGGTTCCAGGGCCTGACGAGCACTAATCCGCTCGTCGAGCGCTGGCCGACCTTCGAGAGCCGGGTGGTCGCTGCTACCGACCTGTTGTTGGAGATCCTGAGTAGCCACCGGGTCCGAGCAACGTTCTTCGTCCTGGGCTACGTGGCCGACCGGTACCCAACCCTGATCGCGGATATCCGCGCCGCCGGTCACGAGCTCGGCGTGCATGGCTACTACCACCGCTTCGTCTCGCGGCTGACGCCGGACGAATTCGCGCGCGAGTTGGAGCGCAGCATCGCTGCGGTCGAGCGCATCACCGGGGAGCGACCGCTGGGCCACCGGGCGCCCTATTTCTCCATCAACGCCGGTACGGCATGGGCACTGGACATCCTCCAGGCGCAAGGGATCCGCTACGACAGTAGCGTCTTCCCCACCCGGACCATCCTGTACAGCTTCCCGGACGCGCCGCGCTTCCCCCATCGCCTCGACGGTCATGATCTGGTGGAGTTTCCCCTCGCCACGCTGCGCCTGAGGGGCATCAACTGGCCGGTTGCCGGCGGCTTCTACCTGCGCACCCTGCCGTACACGTTTATCCGCTGGGCGATCGCCCGGCTCAACCGGCAGGGACAGCCGGCCATCATGTATCTGCATCCCTGGGAGTTGGACCTGGGCCAGCGCTACCGCCAGGTCACGCCGCGTGAGTGGATCACCCACTACCGTGGACGCCGCGGTCTTGCCGCCAAACTCCACCGCCTGTTCACTGATTTCGCCTTCATGCCGCTGCGCGACCTGCTCGAGCCCGAACACACAGCGGGCGGACGGCGATGGTGATCATCGAGCTGGCCGACGCCGACCGGCCCGCCTGGGACACCTACGTCCACCAGGCGCCGGGCGGCTTGCCCCAGCACCTCTCGGGCTGGCGCGACGTTCTCGCCAGGACCTACGGCTACGAAACCCACTACCTGATGGCGCGCGAGGGTGGGGCTGTCGTGGGCGTGCTGCCGCTCTTTCTCGTGCCCAGCATTCTGGTCGGCAACGCAGCCAAGACGATGCCCGGCGGCCTCTGCGCCGAGAGCCCGGAGGTGGCCGCGGCACTCATCGCGCGGGCCAGCGAGATCGCCCGCCGGGCCAACGCCAGGACCTTCGTGCTGCAAGACACCCGTCAGGCCTGGCCCGGCGACCTGCAGACCACCAGCCATCACGTCCATTGGGTTGTGGACCTGCGCGCGGGCGCCGAGGACCTCTGGCACCGGTTGGACGGCAACATCCGCCGCCAGGTCCGCCTCGCCCGGCGGAGTGGCCTGACGATCGAGATTGACCGCAGCGGCCGGCGCCTGGGCGAGTTTCACAACGTCCTGAGTCACTTCACCCACCAGGTGGGCACACCGGTCTTCGGACGCTGTTTCCTGGAGCACATTGTTGCCGCCTTTCCCGAGGGATTTAACATCGCCGTGGTGTACGACGGTCATCAGCCCATCGGGGCCTACTTTCAACTCGAGATGGGGCGGACGGTCTACGGCACCTGGGGCGCCGCCCTGCGCGAGTACCTGAAGTTGCGGCCGGTCTACCTGGCGTACTGGGAGATGCTGGCCGACATGGCCGCGCAGGGCTACCACTTCCTTGATATGGGCCGCAGCCCGGCCGATTCCAATGCCTCGACGTTCAAGGGCCAGTGGGGTGGAAGCGCCCATCCCGTGTATCAACAGATGGTATCCCTTGGCGGAAGTCGCCCCGCCGGCCGCGAAGCCGGCGCGCTGCCATCCGGCGTCACACGGGGCTACTTCAGCCGGATCTGGTCCCGCTTGCCGTTTCCAGTCGTTCAGTTTCTAGGCCCGAGACTGCGCCGTCACATGCCGTTCGCGTGAGGCTGGCCTTGACGAGAAACCTGGGTCGGGCGTGAGGAGGTCGTACAATCGTATGGAGCTGCAACGGATTCTTAACCTGCCTCGCACGACAAGAGCCCGCGCGAGCCTGCCCATCGGCCCGAGTACGATCATGGCCGTTGGGCTGGCCTGCGTCTGGGTCGTGGTGCTCGCGGGCCTGCCGGCCTCCCTGCCCATCCAGGTTCGGAGCTGGCTGACCTTCGCCGCTCTGTTCATTGCTCCCGGGTATTTCCTGGGCGAGATCATCGTCTGGCGCCTCGACCTCGATGAGTTCGAGCGCCTGGCACTGGCCTTCCCCCTTGGCGTCGTTGTGATGGGCGTGCCAGGCATGGTGGCTCTGTTGCGGCACCTGACCATCCAGCAATTGATTGTCAACTGGGGACTGATGACGCTGCTGATCGTACTCGCCTGGCTGCTCCACGGGCTGTGGGTCCGCCAACGTCTGCCCGGTCCGGCCGAACCGTGGTCCCCCGGTGAGATCGTCATGGTGCTGCTGCTGGCGGCCGCGTTTGTGGCGATCGTACCCACGCTGTCGCTCCCTAAGATCGACGGCGATGCCTACGCCGTCGGCTCCTTTGTGGCCGACGCGCTGGCCGGGCGGCCGTTGAACCTCACCGAGCCGCTCTTCGGCACCGACCTCGGCCCCGGGGTCCGGATGGTCTTCAACCAGTCCCTGCCGATGACCTACCTGTGGTCCTCCCTGGCGGCCATCGATGCCATCTCGCTCACTGCCACGGCATCGCGGTCGATGATTGCGCTCTGGGCCATCCTGGCAACGTATACACTGGGCAAAGCGGCCGGCGCGGGCAGCCGGCGCTTTGGGCTGTTTACGGCCGCCATCCAGCTCCTCATTTACCTGGCGGCCCCTTTTCTGCGCGGCGACAACGTGAGTCTCTTCTTCTTCGAGCGTGTCAACGCCGATAAGTTCATGGTCCCGGTGACGATGCTACCCGTCATCTTTGGACTCACGATCCGCTACATGCGCGAGGGTCGGCGCGATCTTTGGATCGCGGCGGCCGTCGCCACGTTCGCCGTCTCGGTCATCCATCCGCTGGTCGCGGCTATGCTGGCACTCGCCCTGGCCGCTTTTGGTGGGGTACACCTCCTGCTCCAGCCCCGCAATCGCCCGGCCCAGACGCGCGCCCTCGCCATGGCGGGGCTGGTGGCTATTGTCATGGTGGTGCCGTTCATTCAGCTCATCATGGCCCGCGACGAGGCGCCCCTGGCGCCCTCGTATCCCAGCAGCCTCGAGGGCTGGCCCCTCGGGGAAAAACTGGTCCCGGCGCTGCCCTTCGTCTGGGTGCGGACCCTTGACGCGAGCGGCCCGCTACCCGACCTTGCCCATCTCACAGCCAGCCAGGCCAACACCTCGACCAATCCCTTTCTCATCTGGCGGTTTGCGGTCAACATGACCCGGCGGCGCCTTATTCTGTTCGACCTGAACCACTACATCTCCGATCCGAGTCTGATTCTCGAGCCACCCTACCTGCTCGCGCTGTTGCTGCTTCCCGCGCTCCTGTGGCGGCTCCGCTCCAATGTCGCTGCGCAGTTTGCCGTCGGCACCACACTGGCCGTCCTGCTCATCATGTTTAGTCCCATCGCGACGCCGCTGATCGGGTCGCTCGTCATGCCCTGGATCCTGTGGCGGCTGGTCTGGGTGTTGCCCTACGCCCTCATCATCGCGCTGGTGGCAGATCGCTTCCTCCGCCTCGGCGCCAGGGCCCTGGCACACCGGCCTCGATTCGCCTCCGCGGAGGAGAGGGTCCACACCGGCGCGCTGGTGGGCGTGACGATCCTCGCCGGCCTCCTGTTGAGGCCCGGCATCGTCACCAACCTCCAAAACTTGCAGGACCGCGCGGCCTTTCCCTCCTTCTTCCCGACTCCCGAGCGGATGCTGGCCCACCTGAACGCGGTCACGGCCCACACCGGCCCGGTGACGGTCCTCGCCGACCAGGCGTTGAGCGTCACCATCCCGGCCTACGTCGCCAACGCCAATGTCGTCGCCCACCGCGCGCCGACCATCAGTGAGGTCTTTCCCGCCGATCAGCAGGACCAGGCCCTCCAGCGACTGATTGACCAGGATGCCTTTTTCCGCGCCCGCTCCCTCACCGTCGATTCGGTGGCGATCTTGCGACGCTACGACGTGCGCTTCGTGATTGCACTGAATGGCAGCGACCTGGATACCCAACTGCGCCTCGCGCCGCAGTGGTTCCGCTGGCTGATGGACGATCAGGCCTACAGCCTCTACGAACTCTCCGAGATGCCCACGCTGAGCGCCAGCATCCAGGGCAACACCGCCATGGCCCAAAAGCAGTGGAAGACGGCAGAGCGATTCTATCAAACCGCCCTGCAAGAACAGCCTGGCGATCTGCTGGCGCTGCTGGGGCTGGCCGACGCCGCCCACGTCCAGGGCCAGTTCGACGCGGCCCTGGACGCGCTGCAAGAGGCCGCGAGCCGGATTGAGTTGCCCGTTCTCCACTACCGCCTCGGCCAGTTCTACGCCGAACGTGGCCGGACGGAGCGCAGCATCGCCGAGTTCGATCGCGCCCAGAAAGGCGCCCCCATGGTCGCCCGCTTCCACCTGGCGCTGGGCGATGCCTGCTTCAGCGCCGGCCAAGAGAGTTGTGCGGCCGAGCAGTATGAGGCCGCCGTGACGGCCGAAGCCCTGCCAGACGAAGCCGCACGCCTCGCGGCCTTGGCCGATCTCTGGCGGCAGCGCGACCAGACCGCCCGCGCCCTGCCGCTCTACGAGCAGGCCGTCGCCCTCCGGCCCGACGAATACAACCAGTTCCTGCTCGTCAGTGTCTACCGCGACACGGAGCAGTTCGACCGGGCCGAGGCGCTGCTGCGCGTGATGCAAGCTCATAACCCGCTCTCGGCCGAGATTGTCGCGACACAGGCCGGGGTGGCGGCCGACCGCGGCCAGATCGACCGGGCCGTCGAGCGCTACCGCCGGGCCATCTGGCTTCAGGACGTCCAGGCCCTGGAGAGCGCCAGCACTCACCTGGCCCTGGCCCAAACCTTGTTCGAGGCCAATCGCCTGGACGAGGCGCGAAGCGAGCTCGAACGGGTGCTGCACCTGGAACCCGACAATGCCGCCGCCTACAAGCTTCAGGGAGACCTCGCCCAGGCCGAGCACCGGCCCGAGCAGGCCACGGCCGCCTATGAGCACGCACTCCAACTGGACCCGACCCAGGTCGCTGTCTATGCCTCGTTGAGCGACCAGACCCGGCAGATTGGCGGTCCACCCGATGAGGTATTGAGGCTATTCGAGACTGCCTCCCAGGTGACCCCCGATGAACCAACCCTGTACCTGGCGTTGGGCGATCAGTGGCAGCGGCGCGGCGACAATCAAGCCGCCGTTGCCGCCTACCTCTCTGCCTTGAGCTTGCTCGACCCCTATACCCCCTCGCCGCTCGTGAACTACGAATCGATTGGGCGCAGCCGAGCCTTTGCCTACGCCCGCCTGGCCGCGGTCTACGAAGACTTGGGGCAGGTCGAGCCGGCCCTGAATTACG
>DOUV01000349.1 GCA_003520455.1 Chloroflexota bacterium
AACAGCAGGCTGCGGGCCCGCGCGGGGTCTACTGTCAGCGTCGCGCCGTGCAAAAGCGGGCGACTGCCCACGGCGCGGCTCCGATCGAGGGCCGGAACGCCCTCCACCCAAAAGGCGGCAGCTGCGGACCGGAGAACCGTCGCCTGGAGGGTCGCCAGCGGCGCGACCGTCGGGTCAGTTCGGGCCAGCGCCTCGAGGCGCTCGATCGTCCCCTCGGTCACGGGTTCGTCTCCTGTTTGATCTTTTCAATCGCCTGGCCCCGCAACGGCTCCTGATAGCTTGGAACGGTCGTGCCGTGGATCTCCAGCGTTGACGCCCCCAGATGCCGGTTGCCGATGTCGCCGCCCTGGGCGCCCCCGCGCGTCCGCGAGGCCTCCGGCCCACAACCGGCAAGCAGCAGGCCAAGCACGACCAGAGTGACGACCAGTCCTGGTTTTATCTGATCAGCCATGTTGTCACTTCCCTTATCCCCTCTGACGACATAACGATAACCATCCGCAGAAGGAAGCCGCCGATCAGCACCAACACCGCTGCAGCGGGTACAGTCAGGTTCCCCAGGAGGTCAGAACGCCACTCGAGCACCAGCGGCACCAGGATTCCAACCACCACGACGCCGAGCACCAGCGTGAGCCCCCAGACGTTGAACCAGGCCTGGGCCACCGCGCCGAGTGAGATGACCGCCACGATCAGCACCAGCAGTTCGAGCACCAGTGCCCAGCGATCCATCCGCTCGAGCCAGCCCAACGAAGTGGGTACCACCTCACGGCCTCCCCGAGCCACCAGGAGGAGGAGGGCGGCCGCGGTGGAGGCGGCCGAGAAGAGAAAGAGCAGGCCCAGCAGGTTGGTGTCGGCCCAGATTGGCCGGTTGGTGACCGTGAGCAGCACACCGGTGTAACTGGCGAGGAAGAAACCCACCAGGCCACCGAGCACAGCGATGATCATCTTCAAACCATCGTGGCGCAGGACCCGCAGCGGCTCCCAGGGCAGGCGACCACTCTGGGCAAGCGCGCCAACAGCCGCCAGGAAGCTGAAGAGGCCGAAGATCAGCAGTGCCCACGAGCCGACCGACATCGGCGACCACCACTTGAACATCGGCAGCGGGGCGCGCTCCGACTGGATCAACATGTGCCAGAAGCGCTCGGGGCGCGTGAGGTCGAGGATCAGCAGCGGGGCGGCAGGCAAGAAGGATACAAACGCCGTATAGTACCCCAGCCGTGCGAGCGGTCGGTCACGCTCCTCTCCGAAGAGGTCAACCATCGCCGCGAGGAAGAAGCTCCCACCCGCAAGCCCGCCGAAGAAGAAGTAGAGAATGACGAGCCATTCCCAGCCCGGCGAGGTCGTGAAGAAGGTATCAGATGGTGGCATTGTCTTCTCCTTTCAGCGAAGATCTTCAGGTTCGCTCACGGCCGCGCCGCCCATGCGCCGCTGGCGGAAGCTGAGCAGCCCGAGAAATCCCAGTAACACCGCCCCCGCAGCGGAGAAGATGGAACTGGGAACGAGATTGCGACTGGGAAGCTGCGGTTTTCTTGGCAGGCCATAGACCTCCGGCTCGTCAACCAGCAGGAAGAAGGCGTTCAGACCGCCAATCTTCTCCGTGTACCCATCGCCCTGGACCCCATAGAGATAGGCGTCGCTCCGGCCCTGATCGTGAAGTTGCTGCACGCGTGCCTGGGCTTTCTGCTGGAGTTCGCGGATCGTCCCGAATTGGATCGAGTCGGTCGGACAGGCCTTCGCACAGGCCGGCTCCAGCCCCCCTTGCAGCCGATCGTAGCACAGCGTGCACTTCCCGGCGCTCTTGGTCACCGGATTGATCTCGATGACGCCGAACGGGCAGGCGCCAATACAGTCGCGGCAGCCGTTGCAGACGTCGGACTGGATCACCACGGTATCAAACTCGGTCCGGATGATCGCACCGGTCGGACAGACCTCGAGGCAACCCGCCTGCACACAGTGCTTGCACACGTCGCTCATCAAAAGCCAGCGGGCCTGCTCGGTGCGATCGGGGGTGAACTGCTCGACGAACTGGACGTGCCGCCAGTGGATACCGTCCAGGGTCCGGGTGTTATCATAGCTGTTGCCACTCAGCGTAGTGACACCGCCGTTTCGCGCGGGAAGCTGGTTCCACTCCTTACAGGCCACCTCGCACGCCTTGCACCCGATGCAGACAGTCGTATCGGTAAAGAAGCCCATCGGTTCAGCCATATCGTTCCTCCTGAGCGGTTGCAGGTTGGAGACGCCCCACCGGGGCGTCTGTACAGGTTTCAGGTTGAAGGTTCGGCGTCACCACGAGGCGCTCCATGGCCTCAACCCCCAACCTTCAACCTTCTAACCCTCAACCTTCCAACCCCCTAGGCCTTTTCCACGTTGCACATGAAGGCCTTGCCCTCATGGATTGTGACGTTCGGGTCGCCGACCATGTGGGTCAGGTCGTTGACGACGTCGCCGGTAACGACCCCCTGGTAGCCCCAGTGCCAGGGCATCCCCACGTGATGGAACGTCTTGCCGTCGATGACGAATGGTCGCAGCCGGCGTGTCACCAGCGCCTTGGCCTTGATGGCCCCGCGCGGACTCGTGACCCTCACCCAGTCCAGGTTGCGGATGCCCTTCTCCTCAGCCAGTTCAGGGCCCATCTCGATGAAGAGCTCCGGCTGGAGTTCGGCCAGCCATGGGTTCCAGCGAGTCATCACGCCTGAGAGATGGTGCTCGGTCAGGCGATAGGTGGTGATGATGTAGGGGAATTGCGGGTCGCCGACCTGAGCGATCTTGTTGTCGGGCCGGTCCCAATACTTCAGCACCGGGTTGTACTGCTGCTTGTAGAGCGGGTTGTGAACCGGCGCCTCATACGGTTCGTAGTAGGTGGGAATCGGGCCATCCACGAGTCCGGTCGGCGCGAAGAGCCAGGCCCGGCCGTCCGACTTCATAATAAAGGGCTCTGAACCGGAATGGGCGTCGAGCCCGATCCCGTTCGGATCAGCCTGCGCATCCGGCGGCTTCTTCGGCGGGAAATCCGGCACGTCGAACCCGGTCCACTGGGTCCCATCCCACCAGATCCACTTCTTGCGCTCGCTCCATGGCTGTCCATCCGGACGCGCCGAGGCACGGTTGTAGAGGAGGCGGCGGTTGGCCGGCCAGGCGAACGCCCACTCGAGTTGGCTCCCCGTTGGATTCTCGGGGTCGGATTGGCGACTCGCCGCCCGGTTCTTATCCGGACTTGGGAAGATACCGGTGTAGATCCAGGTCGAGCCCGTCGTCGAGCCGTCGTCCTTCATGTCCGCGAAGCTTTTCAGGTGTTCCGAAGGATTGTCGGTCTGGTAGCCATTGATCTCCTTCAACACTTTGTGGATGTCTGGCTCGCCCTGAATCTTGGTGTTTTCCGGATACTCACCCTCGTCGTAGTCAAATTCCCACAGCAGGTTCTTGAAGCCCTCGTCCCGAGGCTCGGTGCTGTCGGCATACATCGCCTTCAGTCGCTTGGCAAGTTGGTGGGTGAACCAGGCATCCGAGCGGGCATCGGCTGGGGGATCTGCAGCCTTCTCGTGCCACTGGACCCAGCGCTGGGTGTTGGTGAAGCTGCCCTCTATCTCCGCCACCTGAGCTGAGGGGAAGAGGAAGACCTCGGTCTGAATGTCCTCCGGTCGAACCTCCCCGCTTCTGATCTCCGGCGCGTTGTACCAGAACGAGGCGGTCTCGTGCTCGAAGTTGTCTTTGACCACCAGCCACTCGAGCTTGCCCAGCGCCTTGCGCTGCAAGCTGCCGTTGAGCGACGTCGCCGGGTTCTGGCCCATGCAGAACATCCCCTTCACTTTGCCGTCGGCCATCGCGACCATCATCGGCATGTGCGAGTGGTCGCCGCTGATCTTGGGATGCCAGTCATAGCCGAAGTCGTTCTCGGGAGTGGCAGCGTCGCCGAACATGGACTTGAGGTAGCTGACGAAGAACTTCGGCGTGTTGGCCCAGTAGCCGGTTGGCAGCGTCTCGGTGGCCAGGTAATCCGCCAGGGTGTCATGCTTCTTGAGCGCGCTGGGGGCCGCCATGTAACCACAGACGCTGTGGTACAGGGTCGGGATGTCGGTGCAGCCCTGGATCGTAGCGTGGCCGCGCAGCGCCTGGATGCCGCCGCCGGGACGCCCCATGTTCCCGAGCAGCAGTTGAAGGGTGGCACAACAAGAGATCATCTGCGGGCCCATGCTGTGCTGGGTCCAGGCGACAGCGTAGCAGAAGGAGGTGGTGCGGTCGGCTCCGGAGTTTTCGAGGATCGTCTCGGCGACCTTCAGGAAGGTCTCCTGGGGGCAACCGGTGACCCGCTCGACCATCTCGGGCGTGTAGCGGGAGTAGTGGCGCTTGAGAATCTGGAAGACGGTGCGCGGGTCCTGAAGGGTCTCGTCGCGCTGTGCCGGTGGCTTGAGGAGCGATCTCACCAGTGGATCGAAGGGTGGCCCTTTGGGTGGTTGCTGGCCTTGCTCCCCCTGACCGCCCGACTGTACCGGCTGCTCGCCGGACTGCGCTGTCGCCGCCGCCCGGCCGCCTTCGCTGGCTTCCCCTCGAGCGTATTGCCAGGTTGCGTTGTCGTACACGGCGAGGAACCCGTTGAGCGGATCGCCCTTGTACTCCATCAAGCCCGAGAAAACGCCGTCCAGGTCCTCGGTATCCTTGAACTCCGCGTTGATGATCGTCGGGGCGTTGGTGTAGTTGACGACGAATTCCTTGAAGAAGGGATCGTTATTCCAGCGATCGCTGTTGATCACGTAGTTGATCAGCCCGCCGAGAAAGGCGATGTCGCTGCCGGCCCGTATCGGCGCATAGACATTGGACACCGCCGAGGTGCGGGTAAAACGCGGATCGACATGGATAAGGGTGGCACCCTTGAGTTTGGCCTTCATCGCCCACGTGAAGGCACACGGGTGATTCTCGGCCATATTGGAACCTTCAAAGACGATGCAATCGGCGTCGGCCAGGCTGGCAGCGTACATCGTAGCCGCGCCGCGTCCCATTCTGACCCCCAGACCGGGGACACTGGAGGAGTGTCATATCCGCGCCTGGTTTTCGATCGGGACGATGCCGAGCCCTCGCATCAGCTTCTGTTGCAGGTAGTTCCACTCGTTGTCCATCGTCGCGCCGCCGAGCGAGAAGATGGCCGTCGTGGCGTTGACCCCCTTCGTCATGCGATTGCCCTTCGCGTCCACGACCTCCATCTCCTCGACGAAGGTCTCGTCGCGGGTCTTCTTCAACAACTCGGCGACCCGGTCCATCGCCTGGTCGAGGTCCCAGACCTCCCACTCGGTGCCGCCTGGTGGGCGGTGGAGCACTCTCGTCAGGCGGTTGGGGTTGACGTGGAGTTGGAAGGTGGCCGCGCCCTTGGGGCAGAGGGTCCCCTGGTTGACCGGGCTGTCGGGGTTGCCCTCGATGTTGACGATCTTGCCGTCGACAGTGTGGACAAGGGTGCTGCAGCCAACCGCGCAGTAGGGACAGACGCTGGGAAACGTCTTCGCGTTCTTGATCCGAAGTTCCTGGGCCCGAGCGACCTTCGGCTGCAAATCAGCGCCCAGACCCGCCAGCGCCCCCACGGCCGTGCCGGCCATGGTGGCGCCGGAAATCTTGAGAAACTGGCGGCGACTCACGGTGTGCCCCATACTCTACCCCTTTCTACTGGCGAAGAGACTGGCAGCCTCAACTGCCGGGATACTCTCGGAGAGAAAAGAACACAAACGCCCCTGTCAATCGCAGACAGGGGCGACAAGGGTGGTGCCCGCCGGCGGACGGAGACGACAATAACTACACTACACGGGCCTCAAGCGCTGCTGGAGTGGCTCGATAGCGCGCGGCGGCGAACTGGGGCGCGGCATTCGTGCTCTGTACGCGGAGATGCGATCAGGAAGTGAATGGAGCATAGCAAAAAGTGTACCATTATATCGCGTCCAATTCAACCTATTCAAACATCGCTCATATTGGTGTAGCATGTGCGAGCGCGACGGGCGGTATGTCAAGAGCTGTGTAAAATCTCGGGCTGGCTGGCCACCTTCGCAGGTACGGTAATTCTGCGGAGCTTCAAGCTCCGCGTGACGGCATGGAACATTAACAAACAGCTATTTGCATTCCGAAAGGCAGCGGCCCTTTTGTGACTGCGTTTTTTGACTTCGCCAACCAGCCGTTCGATACAATTGGTGGTGCGGATGAATTTCCAGTGCTTTTCCGGGAAGGCATAGAAAGTCAGACAAGCCTCTAAATCGCGTTGCAAGCAGGCCACGGCGGTCGGGTAGATATACTACCTTTGCACTTTAAGAACTGAATATAGCCAATTGTGTACCAACCTGCACCACCGATAGACCTGCCTGGAACTGACCCTGTAGCCAGGTCAAGAGATTGTGCTGATGCTCTTTCTGCAGGGCACGCCGAACATCGCCCCAGGGAGCACAGTGGGAGCGAAGGGCTTTGTGTTCATCCAGGAAGTAGCCCAAGCAGGCAATCAAGGTCCAGAACCGAAGCACGGCCTCGGCGCTCATCACCTGGTAGTGGTCGGCACCCAACAGGTCTTTGTCGTCCTCAAACAAGACCTCGATCGACCAACGGACAGCCAGCGTGGGGATGAGCGTCTGAGCGTCAGCCTCCAGCAGGGTCGAACCCCAGGAGCGGATCGACTGGGCCGGGTTCTCTGGATCGTGACAGGTGATGAGGAGTCGGGTCGGGCCCAGTTTGCGGATCCAGGTTAGGATGGTATGGACGGACACCGGTCGCTCACCCTCTTGGGAGGGCCAGGTGGCTTCTTGCCAATCGGCTGCTTTGAGGCTGGCAGCATACTCGGACAACTTGAGCCAGGTGCGGCTGCCATCTTCGTGGATCTGGCGCATGACTCGGTTGCTCTTGAGCCCGCCGCTGACGTCCCAACCTCGCTGGTGGGCAGCCCGACGCACCTTTCGACAGTGAAACCACCTGTCGATCAGCAGATGCGTGTGGCTGCCTGCGACGGGCTCGAATTGTTCAATCGCTTGCACCGCCAGATCGATTTTGCTCAGAAAGGGCACCCCTTCCTGCTCACACACCACCTTCTGGCGATCCAGCCGGGGCTGAAGCGGGCAGCGCCGGCCCAGTACCCCATACACCCCGCTCAACAAACAGTGCCCGGTCACCACGCGCCCTTCCGTGTTGGAATAGTGCCGGCCCAGACCTTGCATCTTGCGCCCTTTGACCTTCAGGCTGATCGAGTCGTCCACGATCAAGTCACCTGTCACCACGGTTGCTGGAGGACGACCCCGACGTTTTTCCCGTTCGGCCCGCTGGCGTTGATGCTCGGCCTGAACCTGCGGCTGCATCTGGTCTCGAAAGCGCTCTAACCAGGTATGGGCTCCTTCGGCCGCCGACCACTGCCAACGATTGAAGAACCCAGACAAGCCGCACAGGCTGACCTTTTCCCCGACCACCGCCAGCAAGCCGCGTAGCGTTCGTCGTCCTTCACATTCAATCAACCCCAGGAGTACGCTCACAAAGTACTTCCACTGGCGTTTGCTGAAACAGGGACGGAACAATTCGGCAAACTCGCATACGGCGGCCGATAAACATACAATTGGCTTGGGCATGGTTCTCCTTCCGTGGTAGTGGTTTTGGCAAACCTTATTATCCACGGAAGAGGCCATGCCTCCAGTATTCAGTTATAAAAGTGCAAACATAGTGCAACCAAATTGGCCCCCTTTTCGATGATCAATTGGCCCCCTTTTCGATTGACAAAAACACCCACCCCTCCGCAAAACATCGTAGCCCGCACCTACTCGCTCGGGTAGGCCTGGTCACATCGATATAGGACAACTGGCGGGGTTGATTTATGACAGCGCGTTGAGCTATCCTAACAACGTAATTATTACAAGCTCAGCCCACGTCGCCTGAGTTTGTAGCCGGCCGGAGCACTGGCGTTTCCGCCAGGCTCCGGCCGGCTTCTTTAGCAGCAACCGGCCGCAACCGGCGCACCTCACCATCCACTCATCCAACCGCCGTTCGAAAAACCCACTTCACCCGCATCGACCCACCTGCCAGCGCACCCCACGTGATCTCAGTCGGCTTCAGCCGACTTGCGCTTTCAGCCCTGGAATTTATTCCTGGGCGGCCGACTTGCGCTTCCCGCCC
>DOUV01000011.1 GCA_003520455.1 Chloroflexota bacterium
CTCGACCGGGTCCTCACTCGTCAGGCTGGCGCCGGCTGGGAGCAGCGTCGCGCGGCGGGACGCCCTGGTCCGCAGCCGGCCGAACCAGAGAACGGCCTCTTTGAGCGTGCCGCGCTCGGAGATAAACTCCACCTCACTGTCGCGTGGCACTTCTTCGTCTGCGACGCCCGGCGCCACCTTCACACCGAGGGCAGGGAGTCTGGCCTGGACTGCCAGCAAGGCAGCGAGCGGTGGTTGCATAACGTGGAGGCTGAAGAGCCGCCGGCCCTCGATGCGCCGGGACGGGTCGGCGAACGCGGCGTCGATTTCGATCGACGCGATCGTCCAGTCGGTCTGGACGAACAGGACTTGCTCGGCGACACCGTAGGCCGCAGCGTTCGCCCGGGCCAGGCGCAGCCGGATCGGATCCAGGTCAAGCGCCGCCATCAGCGGGCCTGCTCGGGCCAGGTTAATGGTGTCGCCCCCGATACCGCAGCCGAGATCGGCGACACGGGCGAACCTGGCGTAGCGCTGGGCCCGGTAGCTTGCGATGGTCTCCCCGCTGGCTTGCTGCAGGGCCTCGTCGGTGAAGAACATCGAGTCGGCGCGGCTGAACTTCGTCCGCGCCCGCTGGCGCAGACGGGCCTGGTCGAGCAACGCCGCCGCCTCTGCCGGGCTGAACTCGCGCCGCAGGGTCGTCAGGACGGCCAGGGTCTCACTTTTGGGCAGCGGGCGCGCCGTGAGCGCGTCTAACGCTGCTCCGGCCTGGGGACTCAGGAGGAATGTGACCAGGGCGTCAGTCAACTCTCGCATCGTCCATGCATCTTAGCGCGCCATCGTGATCGGATCAACCCGCCGCGCCCGGGGTGGATCGCGCTCGCACTCTTGTTCTACGCAACTTCTTGGCCTATTGACGGCGACAAGCTACTAGATGTAGTGTTGACAGCGATGAAGCCTTCCGTTAAACTGAGTCCAATCTGTAATTACATCCATCATCCGTCGTTCTATGCGGAGATTCTCGAGATCAACGGGCCATGCGTTTAAAAAAGCTCGAACTCCACGGCTACAAGACCTTCGCTGGTCACACTGAGTTTGTTTTCAACGGTGGCGTCACGGCTATCGTCGGACCCAATGGATCTGGAAAGAGCAACGTGGCAGACGCGGTGCGCTGGGTTCTGGGCGAGCAGCGTATCAGCGCCATGCGGGCGAAAAAGTCTGAGGACATGATCTTCAACGGCACCGAGCGGCGCGCCCGCATGGGCCTGGCCCAGGCCTTCATCACGATTGACAACAGCCAGGGCGCCCTGCCGCTGGATTACACGGAGATCGTCGTCGGCCGCCGCACCTACCGGTCGGGAGAGAATGAGTACCTCATCAACGGCCAAAAGGTACGCTTGCGCAACATCCACGAACTGCTCGGCTACGCAGGCGTCGGGACCAGTACCTACACCGTGATCGGCCAGGGGCTGATTGATGCCGCCCTTGCCCTCCGCCCGGAGGAGCGCCGCCAGCTGATTGAGGACGCCGCCGGGTTGGGCGCCTACCAGGGCAAGCGCGACGAGGCGCTCCGCCGGCTGGGGGAGACCGAGGAGAACATCAGGCGCGCCCGGGACATCATCGCCGAACTCGAACCGCAACTTCGGCGGCTCAAGCGCCAGGCTGAGCGTGCCGAGGAGCATGGGAGCCTCACGAGTGACCTCCGCGAGCTGCTACGCCAGTGGTACGGCCACCGCTGGGGCCAGGCCGCCGAGGGGGTGGCGGCCTGCACGGCCCAGGTCGCGCACACTGCGAACGAGCTCCAGGCAGCGACCGCAGAGGTTGAGGCCCTCGAGGGGCGGATCAAGCAGGTCAAGCAGCGCCAAGAGGTGCTGCACGAGCAGTTGGAGATGGGGCAACGCGAGCACAATCGCCTGCGGGCCGAGAGCGAGCGCGTCCGGCGCGACCGAGCCGTGGCCGAGGAGCGGGCACGCCTCCTTGAGCGCCAGGCCCGGCAGTTGGCGCAGGAGATGGCCCAGTTCGAAACAGAGGAGATCACGCTCGGCGAGCGGGCCGCCGCCCTGGCTGCCGAGGGTGAGAGGCTCACGGCGACTCGCGCTGAAGCGCAGGTGGCGCTGGCGACCGCGGAGAGCCGGCTCAACGAAGCGGAGCGCGAACGAGAGATGCTGCGTGCTTCACTCGACCAGGCGCGTCGCTCGGTCGCCCGGCTGACGGCGCGGCAGAGCGAGCTGGCCCAGCGCCAGATCCAGGCGACCGAGCGGCGGACGGAGCTCAACCGTGAGCTTGAGACGCACCGCGAGGCGTGCGCTGATCTCGAGCGGCGCCTGGCGCGGCGCGAAGGTGAGATTGCGATCATCGAAGCGGAGCTCGAGGAGCTTCATCGCCGGCGCCGCGAGCTCGTGGATATGCACGATAGCCTTCAGGGACAACGATCACGAGCACAGGCGGATCAAGAACGCTGCCAGGAGGCCCTACGCGAGGCTGAGAAGGCCCTCGACCTCCTGCGCGCCCGTTACGAATTGTTGGCCCGCCTGCGCCGCGAAGGGGCCGGTTACGAGACCGGCGTACGGAGCCTGCTGGCGGCCACGGAGAAACGTGAGCTAAAGGGTGTCCGCGGCCCGGTGGCCGCTCACTTGCGGGTGACGCCGGAGCTAGCGACCGCGGTCAGCGCAGCGCTCGGGATGCGGCTCCAGGCGGTTGTCACGGAGCACTTTGAGGCTGCCTCGACTGTGCGCGGCTGGCTGCACGGCCACGAGCACGGGCGCGCATTACTCTTGCCGTTGGGGGCCCTCACCGGACTCGATGTTGGTCCGGCGCCTGCCGGATCTGGTATCATCGGCCGCGGGGCTGAGTTGGTCCAAGGCGACGACCCCGCGTTGTTGGAGTACCTGCTTGGCGACTGGCTGATCGTCGAGAATTGGGATGCAGTCGTGCACCTTCTTGAGGGGCAGCGATTAAAGATGAACGATGGGAGATTCGGCAACGGCCACTCTCCCGCTATTCAGGATTCTTCGACAAGCCGCACTCGCTACTCGCCGATCTCCGTCCTCCACTGGAACGTTGTGACCCTGGACGGTCAGGTGCTTCGCCAGGATGGCTCGATCGAGGCCGGCCGGGGCAACGGAAACGGGACCGACCTGCTTGCGAAGAGCCGGGAGTGGGCTTTGCTGCCCGCTCAGATCGCCAGGGCTGGGACGACGCACACGCGGGCGCAGGCGGCGCTCGACGAAGCAACTGACAGCATTCACGAGCTTGACGGCCGGTTGCACGCCTTGGATCACGAACTGCGCGAGGCCGTCCGCCAGATGGAGCGTGCCGATCAGACGCTCCAGCGCGAGCAGCGCGATGCGGAGAAGCTCCTGCAGGAGCAAGCCTGGCGCCAGGCGCTGGTCGTCAGGCTCCAGACCGAGATAGAGGAGCTCGATCGGCGTGCGGCCGAGTTGGAGGTTGAGGTGGCCGCGCTGGGTGAGCAGGGCTCGGCGGCCGATGCTGCCGTTCGGCAGGCTGAGACGACCCTGGACGCAGCTCACCCTGGGGCGCTCCGGGAGGCGGTGGTGCAAGCGCGAACCGCGATCGCCGTGACCGACGAGCAACTGGGCGGCTGG
>DOUV01000857.1 GCA_003520455.1 Chloroflexota bacterium
TATGCTGTCTTCACCCAACCGTTCTGGCGGCGCTTCAAAGAGAGTATTCTCAGTACGCCTTCAACCCCGCTTCAGGTTCCGGCCATCTCGACCAGTTCGTTCAGCATGCTCGACCAGATTGACACCTTCTTCCAGGAGAACCTCCGGCGTCTGCCCGACGCACCCGAGGCCCACGTGCGCCCCGCCCACGGCGGGGGCATGCAGATCGTCGTCGCAGGGCGCGTCTATCATAGCGTGGATGCGATCCCCCACCCGGCGGTAGCCGACGCCTTGCGCCAGGCGGTCAAATCCTGGGAGGCACGCGTTTAGCCTGCCGGGGAGGCCGCCTCCGTTGGCTGCTGGATGTGGCGTGGCTCCGCGCCAGACCGTCGGTGCTGGAGTGTGGGCGTCGTCGTTGATTGGATTCCCGCTCGCACCATGAATGCAAGCCGGGCCGAGACGGCCTGTCTTCGTGCTATTCGTGGTCGCTGATTCTCGTTTCCTTCATCTGCAGCCGTTCCCCTCAATCCCGAACGGTACCATTTCCAGATCAACTGTAACTATTCCGCCGGCTGAGGTGGCCCCTCATTAGCCTGGATGTGGCCATCCAGGCCGAACCGGCTGAGGGCTCTGGTGCCTCTTCCGCCGCTCCCGGCGGATCGCCAGATCCGCCGGCTGAGGTGGCCCCTCATTAGCCTGGATGTGGCCATCCAGGCCGAACCGGCTGAGGAGTTACGATCAACTTCCGGATTTGACGCGTGGAAGAGTGCTGCCAGCCTGTGCGGCCCTCTCGCCTCGCGCCCGGGACCTCTGCCCGCCGAAGCGGCGCTCGAACTCTCCCACAAGAATCCACACAGCCCCGACGGTCAGCAACACGACGAGCGCCAGGCGCGCCAGGATCACCATCGCGGCAGCGTCTGGCACCGGCCAGCCAACGAGCTGGAGACGCTCGGCCCGTTCGAGCATCCAATGCCAGCCGGTGTGGACCAGCAAGGCAGACAGAATTACCACGCCATAGCGCGGAGCGAGGAAATATCTGAACAGGAGACCCAGCAGCGGGAGCACCACGAGCAGGACCAGGACCTGGCCGAGCTCGATGCCGGCGTTGAACGACAGCAACGACAGCAGGAGGTGCGAGCCGGCGAACTGGAGGCTCTGTTGCAGCCCGTACGCAAAGCCGAACCCATGCACAAAACCGAACGAGCTGGTCACGAGCCATCGCTGGCGCAGGTCCGCGCCGGTGAGCGTTACCACGATGTTCTCGAGACCCATGTACACGATCGACGCCGCGATCAGCGTCTCGACCAGCGCTGGGAACCAGTCACCGGCCGGGACCAGGCCCGAGGCCGAGGCAATCAGCGTGACGGAATGCGCCACCGTGAACGAGGCGGTCACCGGCAGAAGATCCCTGAGGCGGCGGAACGGAACCGCGAGGCACAAGAGGAACAGAAGATGGTCGAGCCCGTCGAGAATGTGAAAGAAACCGGTTTTCACGAAGACCCGCATGGCCTGGTACCAGCGCGGATCGAGTGCGACTCGACCGTCGAGACTCGTGACCATGTACACTCGTGTTTGGCCGTTGAGCGGCATAAACCGGACCACAAGTTTCAGACTCTGCTTGAGATTCGGGAGCATCGTCGTCTGGATGGTAAAGTCTGATGCTGGCGAGCTGATTGGGTACGTGAAGTAGGCATCGACGAAGCCCTGTTCGGCATAGATCACTGTTCCAGGAGCGAGCGGGCTGGTGATGTGCCTGACGGCCTCATCATACCCCTCGAAAGAGCGGTCGGATGGCAATGACAGCCGCCCGACGCCTTCTGTCGGGACGAGCGGCACACCCTTGTCTCGAATCACGATCTCCTGGGCAATCAGATCCAACGCTCGCTGCACGGCTGGTCCCGCCTGCTCGAGCTCCAACTCGCGCTGGGCATTCGCCGGAAAGCTCAAGCCCCCGAGGAGGTGGAGGGGTACCCGGATGACGAGGTCGAGGCGGTCAGGCTCGAGCCTGACAAAGGCATTCATCACACTCTCGGACGGAAAGTCGTGGGCCCTCGCGGTGCCGCCGGCCGTGACGGCGACAATCAGCAGCACGAATGCCGTGACCCTGATCAGGTTTCGATTCATAGGCGTGATCTCCCCTGGTGGTCGGCGACGGCCGGGAGCGGTCGGCCTTGCTTCGCTCCCGGCCGAGGAACAACGGCGCTAGCCCTTAGGGTTGGCGGCCAACCGCCTTGAACTTCTGAACGCGGCGACCGTCGATCGTCTCGCCCGTGTAGAGGTTGCCTTTGGAGTCGGCGGCAACAGTGTGCAGGAACGTGAACTCACCAGCCATATGGCCGGACCGGCCGAAGCCTGCGAGAAGTTCACCACTCTCACGCCCGACGATCCACAGAATCTCCTGCTCTCCGTCGGTGTCGTAGATGAACGTCTGGCTCCGGTCCGGCGAGAAGGCCATGTCCCAGGCTGTTCCAATCGACGCCGGGTTGTTGATCCCGACACCCTTCTGGATCCAGATGTTCCTGACGAAGTCGCCCGTCTTCTCGAAGACCTGAATGCGGTCACCCTTCCGGTCGTTCACGTACACGAGACCATCCTGACCGATATTCACACCGTGGACCGTAGCCAGGAACTTACCGCCGACACCGTCGTCAGCCTCAGCCTGGGTCGCCGCTTCACCCCACTGTCGGAGGTAGTTGCCCTCGTGATCGAAGACGACGACCCGGTGATTGCCGTAGCCGTCGGAAATGTACACGTCGCCGTTGGTCGGATCGACCGCGATATCGGACGGGCGGTTCAGCAGAGTATGGCTCGAGTTGAGGGGTGTGCCCGCCGCAGTGCCATCCGTGGAATCGAAGTGGCCTTTCTCCCCGATCTGAAGCAGCAGCGTGCTAAGGTCGTGCGAATACTTCTGGACGATCGCATCCCCGTTTCCGCCGATCCACAGGTTGTCCTGATAGTCGACGAAGCAGCCGTGGAGACCGTCGGGTAACACGGGGGGCGTGGCCGAGTTGACGACGTTGCCCGCTGGATCGAACTCGATGATCGCGGGGGACGGAGTCGCCACCCGCAGTTCCTTGGCAGTGAGGTTGCGCCGACTCACGATGAAGAGGTGATCCTGTGAGTCGACACAGGTGGCGGCCACTTCACCAGTCACCCAGTTATTGGGGAGTGGCTTGGGCCAAAAGGGGTCTACCTCGAACTTCGGTGGCGGGGACTCGCGGCCGTTTGCCTCCTTCGCCTGGTTTGGAAACGACCTCCAGGCCCCGAGGACGACAAGCAGCGCTGTCAGAACCGCGGCAACGTAGAGGTACCGTGTGATTTTCATGGTGTCCTTCCTTTCTCTTGGTTGGTCCCAGAGTTCACCGGTCTCTCTCAGATGGACAAGTAAGTCGTGGCCGGTTTCAGACTCGACACACTACCCTCAAGGGGCATCACCTCCTTCCCACATCATCGTGCACGGAATAATCCCCGTGGGGGTATGACCTTCAGCAGTCACCCCCGGAGGAAGTCGGACCAACAAGATGGAACGAGGAATCTTGAGACAGAGCCTCAAGAACAGTCCGGTGCGCCTCGCTCACGCCCGCCCCTGAGCCGATGCCTTCCCCTCTCGGCGGAAGTCAGCCCAAAGACTCCTCGACTGGAAGGAGGACTTTGGCCTGTCAGGCACCGACTAGAGCGCCGGTCGAGGAGTGAGCAGCTGCTCACTATTACCCCAATGGTCCGCGTCGGCGCACACCCTGCGGGGTGATCCCCGG
>DOUV01000177.1:0-2424 GCA_003520455.1 Chloroflexota bacterium
GGAGGGTCGAGACGAGGGTCCGGCCGCCGCGCTGCAAGGCCTTCTGCCACGCCGCCGCGGTGAGGCCGGTCCACTGCACCAGGATCGGCTGGGGCGGCCCGCCACTTGCTAATGAACGAGCCGCAAGGTGGGAGATATCGAGGAGCGCCGGGCCACTGTAACCGCGGTGAGTGAAGAGAAAGCCACCGTGCGTCGTGAAGGCGCCGGTGGGAAGCGGCGCGGTGAGGTGCACCGGGAAGGAGATCCCGGCCAGTGCGCTGTGTCTGCCGTCGCTCGTGAGAGGAGTCAGGGCCGGGTAGGGCGGGATCAGGCGGTGGCCCAACTCAGCCGCGAGCCGGAGCCCGGTACCGGTGCTGCCCGTCTGCGGCACCGAGAGGCCCCCCGTCGCGAGCACCACCCGCCGGGTGTGAAGGATCTCACCGTGGGCCAGCACGAGCCGCCAGGCAGCGCCGGGGGTGGGCGGTGGCTGGAGGCCGGCAAGCGGTGCCTCGGTCCGGAGTGTCACCCCGCGTTGGGTGGTTGCCCGGAGGAGCGCATCGAGAACATCACGAGCGCGGTTACTGGCCGGAAAGAGTTTGCCCGTCTCCGCTTCGAGGGCGAGCGGCACGCCGAGCTCGTGCTCGAACCAGCGGCGGACGGCAGCCAGAGGCCAGGTGCTCAGGATGTTCTTGAGCGAGTTCCGGGAGGAATCGGTGACGAACCGGCCGGGGCCGGCGTGAGAGGGCAACACGTTGCAGCGACCGCCGCCGCTGATGAGGATCTTCTTGCCGGGCGCCGGCATACTCTCGAGCAGCAAGACAGAGTGGCCCACCGTAGCTGCGAAGAGAGCCGCGGCCAGGCCGGCAGCGCCGGCGCCAACAACGATGACAGACCATTCGCCAGAATGAGTCACCCGGCGCTATCCTTCTGGTGGGGAGGGCAACGGCTCGTTTCGTCTCTCCATCCTGGCCGCTCCGGCTGAAACGTACAAGGTGTTGCAGGATGACAAACCGTGTTTACCAGGCCGTAGTTGGAGTCATTGTCGTCGCACTGTTGATGCTCGGGTCGTGCGTCGCCGGAATGGGCGTGACGGTTGCCGCCGCCCCGGCCCTCGCCCGGGCGGGAATCGGAGCGCCGCTCGGCGTCTCGTCGGGCGCCCCCTCGCCGGAGGTCGCCCGAATCTTTCGCCCGTTCTGGGAGGCGTGGAACCTCGTCACAGAGCACTACGTTGACCCGGCGGCGGCGGACCCGCAGCGGATGACCTACGGCGCGATTCGGGGTATGCTCGACACCCTCGGTGACGTCGGCCACACCCGGTTCTTGAGTCCGGAGGACCGCAAGCTCGAGGAGACCTCGCTGGCCGGGCAGTTTGCGGGCATCGGGGCCGAGGTGGATAAGCGCGATGACCGCATCGTCGTCGTCGCCCCGCTCGAAGGCTCACCGGCCGAAGCGGCCGGTATCGTGGCCGGGGACGTGATCGTCAAGATTGATGGCGAGCCCACCGAAGGGATGAGCCTGACCGAGGCAGTCACGAAAGTGCGCGGTGAGCCCGGCACGAAGGTGACATTGACGGTCATCCACCCCAATCAGACCGAGTTGAGCGATATTACGATCACGCGCCAGGAGATACAAATACCGGCTGCCAGTTGGACCATGCTGCCCGGCAATGTCGCCTACATCCGCCTCAATCAGTTCTCGGCGAATCTCCACGACGAACTGGTGCCGTTTCTCAAGGCGGCGCAACAGCAAGGGGCTGAGCGCTACCTGGTGGACGTTCGCAATAACCCCGGTGGCCTGGTTGACCAGGTGGTCGCAGTGACCAGTGAGTTTCTCCCCGAGGGGATCGTCTTCATCCAGCAGAGCCGGAGCGGGGCGCGCCAGGAATTCAGGGTGACCGGCAACGCGCTGGTCCCCACCGCGCCGATGGTCGTCCTCACGAATGAGGGCAGCGCGAGCGCGGCGGAGATCTTTGCCGGTGCGCTGAAAGATCAAGGGCGGGCGACGCTCGTCGGGGAGACCACGTTCGGGACCGGGACCGTGCTCAACACGTACAACCTGTCGGACGGCTCGGCGCTGCTGCTCGGCGTGGCCGAGTGGCTGACCCCCAGTGGCCATCTGATCAAGGGGAACGGGGTCGAGCCGGATGTGAAGGTGGCCCTCCCGGCGGGGGTGCAACCGGTCTCGCCCTCGCGAGTGAAGGGCCAGAGCCAGGCGCAACTCGAAGCGCTGCCGGATACCCAGTTCGTCGAGGGCTACAAGCGCGTGCTGGGCAAGTAGGAGTGCGCTTTGAACGGACTTTGACAGCCCTGGGGTTAGAAAGATCCTGGTGGCGACGTCGGGGGCGCGGGAGGGGTGCAGGGCATGCGCCCGTGCCACCAGGGGACCATCCCACCTTCTCGACCGCTAGAACATCGGGCGAGTCGTCGTTGCGCGGGTGAGAACGTG
>DOUV01000177.1:2444-2565 GCA_003520455.1 Chloroflexota bacterium
ACGGCCGTGCGCCCCTACGAACCGGGAAGCGCCGTCACACGGTGCTTTGCCATCGTCGGCGCTCTTGACGGCGATCGCTGGGCAGGCGAGCGCGACGAAGGGGCGGCGCGGGCGGACGCCG
>DOUV01000856.1 GCA_003520455.1 Chloroflexota bacterium
GCGGATCGTCAGATCCGCCGGCTGAGGTGGCCCCTCATTGGCCTGGATTGTCAAATCCAGGCCGAGCGGCTGGGTGGTCATCCGAGCCGAGCGGTTGAGGAGTGACTCCTTGCGGGCTCCCACGGCAGTGATCGAGGCGGGAACCGGTTGCCTCCAAGACTGTGGAAGTCTTACCTGCCGCCCCCGTGGGATGACTTGACGGGCGCGCTACAGTTCCGGCCGAGGCTATGGTACAATACGGGGCCGTGGCCCCAGCCAGGCGATGCCCCACTGTTGATGGAGCGACCGACGACCACGTATGAATCTCCTGCAAATCGTACCCGACGTTCTTGCCAATGCGCTCGCCGGGCCGTTGCCGGGTCTGAACGCGCAGCTCCGCATGGCCCCTTCATATCGCACCGACCCCTCGCAGGTTTCAGTGGTCGATAAAGACTGTCGCGTGGGGGGCGTTCTGGTACTGCTCTACCCCCGGGACGGCCTCCTGCATGTGCTGCTGACGGTGCGCACTCACGTGTTGCGCAATCATAGCGGCCAGGTCTCCTTTCCAGGGGGCGGCTGCGAGCCCGGCGAGTCGCCCCGCGAGGCGGCACTCCGCGAGGCACAGGAGGAGTGCGGCGTTGAGCCGGCCAGCATTCGGTTGCTTGGCGGGCTGACCCCCCTGTACATTCCGCCCAGTAATTTCTGCATCTACCCCCAAGTTGGGTTTTCGGCGACTCCGCCCGACCTGCGCCCGCACACGGATGAGGTTGCGGCGCTGTTGGAGGTGCCCCTGCCGTTTCTGGCGGCACCCGGCACGCGGCAGGCAGAGTTTTGGGAGCTGCGCGGACAGCAGGTCCGGGTTCCATTCTTTGCGATTGGGGCGCACAAGGTGTGGGGCGCCACAGCAATGGTCCTGAGCGAACTGCTGACGATTCTGGGTCGCCTCGGGCTGAGTCAGGAGCCTCAGCCCTCCTGATCCGAGTCACCCTCTCGACCAGCCCGGCATAGGAGTCAGAATCGTGCCTCCTGCCGGCAGTTCTGCAGGCTGTGCCCCCGCCGTCCACCCGATCCCAACTCTCCCGCTCGCGCGGTCGCGACCATCGCTCACAAGGCCAATCTGCGCGAGCAGGTGGGTAGTTTGCCGCCCCAGGGTGAGTCCACCGCCTGAGGTGCCGCCTTGCCAGTACGTTGACCCCGCCCGTCTCCCCGGCGCGTTCCCATTCTCAACCTGGCCGCAAATCTCCTTCCCAAAGCCCTTGACAGTTTCCCAAATACATCATATAGTAGTTGCTGTAGCAACTACGAATTGAGGAGAAATGGTAGACGACGCAGCGACACTGCTTCAGCAGCTTGGGTTTGGGGACTACGAGGCACGGGCCTATGTCGCATTGCTCCAGCGCAGCCCAGTCAACGGCTACGAACTGGCGAAGTCTTCGGGGATTCCCCGGGCTAACATCTATGCGGTCCTCCAGAAGCTCGAGGAGCGGAACGCCGTAGTCCGCCTCGACACGCCAACTGGGAGCCGTTACGCTCCAGTGCCACCCGGTGAACTCACTCAACGGTTGGGCAGCCGCTTCCAGGAGGTTCTGGACGCTGCCCAGCGTGCGTTCGACGAGCTTGCCAGTCCAGCCGAGTACGAGGCCGTATGGAACGCGCGGGGGTACGACGTGTTGTTGGAGCACGCTCGAGCTCTCGTGGATGGGGCCCTGGAGCGGCTTTTGGTTGCGATCTGGCCTCAAGAAGCGGTCAAGCTGGCCGAGAACCTGGCTCAGGCCGAGGCACGCGGAGTTGGAATCACGACTCTCTGCCTCCAGGGCTGCCCGAACGAGTGTGGTGGCTGCCGGGGGCGCATCTATCGCTATCAAGTGGCTCCTGAGCAGCGGACCAGATGGTTGGTGCTCGTGCCAGATGGGGCTGAGGTGCTGGCCGGTGAGATCGGCCCCGATGATGAGGCGCTGGCCGTCCGCACCCGCCAGCGCCTGCTGGTAGAACTCTCGAGCTGGTACACTCGCCACAGCATCGCATTGGCCTCAGTCCTGAACGATCTGGGCGATCGCCTGGATCAATTGCTCGCCCCGGAGACGCGGGCGATTCTGGCCTCAATCGGCCCGGCTGAGCGGGACCGTGGCTGGCTGAAGCACATGCGCCGGCTCCTCAGTCGGCCGAGCAGTCAACCCCCGACTTGCGAAGAAGGTCAGGAGGAATGATGCGACGTTTGCCCGGCGACTTCACTGAATTGCCCCGCCTGATGCAGCCTGGGCTTCTCATCTTTGCGGTCGGCGGCGCACTGGACGTGGTCTACCACGCCGCTCCGCTTGCCTGGACCACAAGGGCACGGTCCTCGTCGTCGCGCCCTGAGGTCCTGCTCAGGAGCGAGCGGGCTCCTGCGATGAAGCGGGAGTCTGCTCGCCGTCAGGAGCGGACCCTCGGGCAGGGTATCATCCGCTCTCCCTCTAGACGTCTGGCAGGGTGTGGAGGGTCAGAATCAATAGCGTTTCCTGGTCTGAGGCGTGCCGGCAAGGAAAGGTGGGCCTCCTCGCCGGGAGCGAGACTGCAACGGGGAAGTAGGGGTTCAAGGTTAGGAGGAAGCTGTCATGAGAGAGGCGAGCGATTATGTGCTGATTGGTGGCGGCCTGGCATCGGCTGCGGCCGCGCAGGCGATCCGGACGCGCGATCCCGAGCGCTCGATCGTCATTGTTGGAGAGGAGATCCATCCACCGTACGAGCGACCCCCGCTGTCTAAAGATTACCTGCTGAGCGACGAGTGGACGTCCGAGAAAGCCTTTCTGAAGCCCGACGGCTTCTACGCTGACAAGCGCATCGAGCTTCGCACCGGGGTCAAGGCGACCGCCATTGACCGGGTCGCCCGAACAGTGATGTTGAATACCGGCGACCGCGTCCGCTACGAGAAGCTGCTCCTCGCTACGGGCGCTCGTGCGCGGCGGCTGAATGGGCAGGGACGTGACCTTGCCGGTGTCTTCGTCCTTCGGACGCTGAGCGATGCTGAGGCGCTCCGCAGGGCGATCCTGCAGAGCAAGCGCGCCGTGATGGTAGGGGCAGGCTACATTGGCATGGAGGTCGCGTCGGCCTGTGCACAGCGAGGCATCGAGACGACCGTCGTCGATCGGAACAACCGTCCCTGGTCAGGTTTCGCGAGTCCGGCACTGGGTGGTTTTCTCCGCGAATACTACGAGGCCCGGGGCGTTCGGTTCCTCCTCGGCGATGAGGTCGCAACGTTCGTGGGCGATGGGCAGCTCGCCGCGGTCACCACGAAGAGTGGCGAGAAGATCGAGGCCGACCTGGCCGTCGTGGGGATTGGCGCTATCCTGAACACCGAGTTGGCGCGCGAGGCAGGGCTCGAGGTGGACGAGCGGCACGGAGTGAAGGTGAATGCTTTTCTCCAGACCGCTGATCCTCACATCTGGGCGGCAGGCGACATCGCCTTTTTCGAAGACCTGGCGCTCGACAGACAGTGGCACGTCGAACATTTCATGAATGCGGAGTGGCAGGGAGACGCGGCCGGCGCGATTATGGCCGGCGAGCGAAAGCCGTACAATAAGGTCGCTTACTTCTTCTCGGATCTGTTTGATATCCACATGTGTCTGCGCGGTGCCCCTTCGGCGGGCACGCAGACGGTCGTCTTAGGCGACCTGCCGGGTGCCGAGTTTGTCGAACTCTCCCATGACCACGCGGGGCGCCTGCAAATGGGTGTCGCGATCACGCGCGATCCATCCAGGCTGGATCCGCTCGCGGACATCCTGGAGGGTCTCATTCGTGAGCGAGCCAATGTCCAGGCTCTCAGCGCCGCGGCGTTCGATCTGTAACACGTTGGCACGGTGGATCGAACCGGACAGATTGGCCGGTCAGGAGAGGTCCGCGGCTGGTTGAGCACGCTGAAGACGAGAGATGCTGCGATGTCTGTGAGAAGAACGATCGCGCCGGTTCATGCGTCCGTGTGACGGCCGGCCCGGAAGTATAGGCGTCGCCAACAAGCGATTCGAGGTTCAAGTGGCGTCAGATGGAAAGGAATTCATAGCCATGGATAGTTTCATCGATACTGGGAACGTCGCGGAGCCCATCCATCTGAACGGTGCGGTCCAGGAAGCTGTGCGCGAGTTACTTGCCAAACTGGGCGAAGATCCCACCCGCGAGGGCCTGCGGCGCACACCGGAGCGGGTCGCCCGGATGTACGAAGAGCTCACCGCCGGTTACCACATTGATCCTGGCGCGCTCATCAACGAGGCGATCTTCAACATTGAATACGATGAGATGGTAGTTGTGAAGGATATTGATTTTTATAGCCTCTGCGAGCACCACATGCTCCCCTTCTTCGGGCGGGTTCACGTGGCCTACATCCCGTGCGGCAAGGTCATCGGTCTCAGCAAGATTCCACGGATTGTCGAGATGTTCGCCCGCCGCTTTCAGGTTCAGGAGCGCATGACCGTTCAGATCGCCGATTTCATCAATGACACCCTCCAACCGCACGGCGTCGCGGTTGTCGTCGAGGGCAAGCACATGTGCGCGATGATGCGCGGCGTCAAAAAGGACAACGCCAAGATGGTGACCAGCGCCGTCCGAGGTATCTTCAAGAGCGATCATCGGAGCCGGGACGAGTTTATGGGCCTGCTCCAACATACCACTCTTGATCAATAGAAAGCGGGTGCGAGTTCCTGAGGCCCGCACCCGTCAGACTGGCCAGAGCGGTGGGCGCCGGTTGTTGCGAGCGGTCCGGCACGCTGTGCAGATCGGCCCCCGGCGAATCGCACTGCCGGGGGCCGAATCGCTTGTCACAAGGTCGCGCGAATCAGGCTTGGATCCTGATATTTCTCCCCTTCTTCGATCAACATGATGGGAATGCCCCCGCGGATCGGGTACCGGTAGCCGTTGCGGGGATTGAGGAGCCACTTGCCGCCATCGATCAGCTCCAACGGTCCCTTGTCCAGCGGGCAGACCAGGATGTCGAGCAACTCCTGGCTGATCTCGCCGCCCAGCTCCGACTCGTCGAGCGGCTTGACCTCCGGGGCATCTGTACCTGTGGGCGCTGAACCACCCTGGTACACTGGTTCACCCGCCAGTTTGTCCATCAACACTTTTCCGGCGACAGTCATGGCCGCCAATCCCAGGCCGGCAGCGGCCCATTTTTTGACACCGCTCATGGGTGCGTCCTCCTCATAGCACAGGTTTTGCGACTAGCGTACCCGCTTTCGCCTGGCACGTCAAACCTCCGGCGTGAGAGTGGGGGATGGTTGGAGCCACCATCGCCTGGCAGGCCACTCACAGCATCTGGCGGGGCGCCAACGGAGAGGCTCCAAGCAGGCCTCGGCCCAGGAGTGCGGTCGAATCTGATGCGATTGACAAAACCGGCCGGCCCCGCAACAATGAGTGCCCGACGCACAAGAAAGAAAGGCACCTATGGGCGACGTTCTGCTTGTCGAGGCCATTCCCGCGGCCGATGCCAGTTCGGCCCCGTCCGAGGCCGTCCGCAGCCACGAGCGCATGTTGACCAGTTTCAACCCTGCGACCGGGGAGCCGGTCGGCTACGTGCCGTTGGTCGGTCGTGAAGGGGTCGACGCGGCCGTGACCGCGGCGCGTGAGGCCCAGACCGACTGGGGTGCCCTGAGCGTGACCGAGCGCACCCGGTATCTCCACCGCCTCCGGCTGCAGATTGTCGAGGAGGCCGAGGAACTGGCGCGCCTCATCAGTACTGAGCAGGGCAAACCGCGCGCCGATGCCCTCTCCATCGAGGTCCTTCCGGCGGCCACCCTGCTCAAATACCTTGAGCGGGAGGCCCGCACGCTGCTCGCCCCGCGCCGGGTTGTGCCGCGCCAACCAATGTTTGCCAGCAAGCGCAACAACTACCGCTACGAGCCGCTCGGCGTGATCGCCGTGATCTCGCCCTGGAACTACCCGTTTGGGATTCCCTTCCAGCAGGTTGCGGCGGCTCTGGTGGCTGGCAACACCGTCGTGCTGAAGCCCTCGCCCTTTACGCCCCTCATCGGCCAGAAGATCGCCGAACTGGGGCGCCTGGCTGGGCTGCCGGCGGGCGTGCTCCAGGTGCTTCATCTCGATGATGCCGATGCGCCCGCGCTCGTCAGCCACCCCGCGGTTGATAAAATCATCTTCACCGGCAGCACCGCCACCGGGCGCAAGGTCATGGCGGCCGCGGCGGTTCATCCCACACCCGTGATCCTGGAGTTGGGCGGCAAGGACCCCGCCCTGGTGTGCGCCGACGCCGACCTCGACCGCGCCGTGCCCGGGATCGTCTGGTACGCCATGGCCAACAGTGGCCAGACCTGCGCCAGCATCGAGACCGTCTACCTCGAGCGCCCGATCGCCGAGGCCTTCATCCGTCGTGCGGTGGCAGAAGTCCAGCGCCTCCGTGTCGGGAATCCGCTCGATCCCGACGTCGAGATCGGGCCGCTGACCAACGAGCGCCAACTCCAGATCGTCGAGGAGCACGTCGCCGATGCCGTCGCGAAGGGTGCCGAGGTGCTGGTCGGCGGCCGGCGCCGGCCCGGCCCCGGCTACTTCTTTGAACCAACGGTGCTCACCAGGGTGGACCGCAGCATGCGGATCATGAACGAGGAAACCTTCGGGCCCGTGCTCCCGATCGTGGTCTGCGATTCGATGGAAGAGGCCGTGCAGTTGGCCAACGAGAGCCTCTACGGTCTGACGGCCAGCATTTGGACCAGCAATCTTGATCGGGCTCAGGCCCTCGCGCAGAGAATCCGGGCTGGTGCCGTCAACATCAATGATCATGCCTGCAACTGGGCGGAGCCAAGCGCGAGTTGGGGCGGCGTCGGCCATAGCGGCTTTGGCCGCACCCATGGTGAGTTTGGCCTGGTGGAGATGGTCAACATCAAGTGGATCAGCGCCGACATACGCCCCGGCGAGCTCGAAGCCTGGTGGTACCCCTACAACGAAGGCACGCTGCATCTCTTGCGCAACGCCGTTCGCTTCCTCTTCGGCGCCACGGAGCGACGTCCCTACGCCCTGGCCAGCCTCCTGCTAAACCCGCGGACCTACCAGCGTGTCAACCTGGTTCGCCTGGCGATGAATTTCCGCCAGTGGCTGTAGTACCACTATTGCGGTTGTCATCCTGAGCGAGGGGGCTCTCTTACCGCAGAATGGTATTCCGCGAATTGGGGCGCCTGGGTCGAGGCGTCCCCGGTTCGTTCCCGGTTCTCCGAATCCGGCCGAAAACCAGAGCATAGCAGCCATATGTCGGCAATATGACCCTCTTGCACACCGCCATACGCTTGCTGCTCAATCACCCGCCAGCCATTAATCACGTCATGCAGTCGCAGCCGATAGCGCAGGTACAGCCGGTCAAACACCTGATCGGCAGCCGATTCCAGAATCTGGAACTCATCGGCACCGCCAAACCAGCGCCGCAGCCAATCGGTGGCTTCTCCGGCCGTTTTTCCCTCGCATATCCTGGGAGGCACCAGGGCCCGAAAGCGAACTTGCGGCGCAAAGAGCGCCTCCAGGTGGTCAAAGTCCTGCGCCGCCAGTGCAGTGATAAAGCTCTGGCTCAGGGCTATTGTCTTTTCTTGAAAAGTAACTTCGCTCATCGTCTGCTCTCCTGTTTACGTTGGCTAAAATCTATGGTCTGATAACGGATGAGGGCATGATGGGTTTTTGAGGCCAGTCATGCCCGGATGATTCACCGGGGCCAGGTATACCCGGCGGGTCGGGGGCTGGCTATGCTTCTACTCGCCTTCTTTGACCTCAATAATCTCGTCTGCCACGAGGCCGTGGGCCTCACGGTGGACCGCTTCAGCCGCTTCTTTATTCGGGGCCTCGCATAGACAGAAGACGGTGCCATCCGCTTCGTTGAACCAGTATTGCAGATACTTCACCCCGTACCTCGCCTGAACCTCAAGGTCCTTCTGATGTGCCCCCGCGACCGCTTCGGCAGTCAACCCTTCCACATCTTTGTGAATATCCATATACTTTGGCATCGTTTGTCTCCTTTGGTATAATATGTTATTGAACAACCACGCTTGTTATTAAAGCAGAAATGTATTTTCAAGCGGTATCCTTTACAGATACACCGGGGGATACAGGATGAGAAACGGCGAGATGAATGATATTGTCTCCTTTGGTGAGTGGGTCCGGCAACGGCGCAAGGTAATGGATTTGACCCAGGCTGCGCTGGCCAAACAAGTTGGCTGTGCTGTGGTCACCATCAAGAAGATTGAGCGAGACGAAAGGCGGCCATCGCAACAGATGGCGCAACTGTTAGCCGATCAGCTGGTGATTCCTCAGGCAGATCGTGATGATTTTATTCGGATGGCCCGGGGCCAGTTTGCGCCTTCAATAAGCTCTCCAAAGAAGGCTATTCGCCCGCCGGCGTTTCTGCAGCATATTGCCCAACCTTCCAAACGTGACGACCCCCCTTTTGTAGCTCGCGAACGTGAGCTGGCCCAACTTAAGACCCATCTGGATCTGGCTTTAGCCAGAAACAGTCGCGTTGTGTTCATTATCGGTGAGGCGGGGAGCGGCAAAACGACCTTAATGGCTGAGTTCGCCCGGCGGGCGCAGGAGGCTCAACCTGAGCTGATTATTGCCAACGGCAACTGTAATGCCCAGGCAGGGGTGGGTGATCCCTATCTGCCTTTTCGTGATGTGATGGGCATGTTGACCGGCGATCTGGAAGCCAGATGGTGGGCAGGCAACATGTCGAAGGAACAGGTGCTGCGGCTGTGGGGGTTCCTTCCCTCAGCTATCCAGGCCATCACTGAGCAGGGCCCAAATCTGATCGACACCCTCGTCCCTGGAACAACACTGGTCCGCCGGATCGCGGCATACTTGCCCAACAGGGTAAGATGGCTGGACCGATTGCAAACTCTCACTGAACAACAAAAATCCCAACCGGCTCACCTGGAACAGAGCCAATTGCTGGAACAGGTAACCCAGGTGCTCCGGGTATTGGCGGCCCAGCAGCCGCTCCTGCTCCTGCTGGACGATTTGCAGTGGGTCGATGACGCCTCAAAAAATCTGCTTTTTCACTTGGGTCGACGCCTGGCCGGCAGCCGGATTTTGATTTTGGGGGCCTATCGGCCCAGCGAAATTGCCCTGGGGCGGCCCAGCGACAGCCCCGGACAGACAGAGCAGCATCCCCTGGAGCCAGTGATCAATGAGTTCAAGCGCTATTTTGGCGACATCCAGCTGAACCTGAGCCAATTTGTACCGTCAGAGGGGCGGATCTTTGTTGACGCTTTGTTGGACAGCGAGCCGAACCATCTGGGTGATGAGTTTCGAGAGAACTTGTTCAGGCATACCAAAGGACACCCGCTATTTACCGTGGAGTTGCTCCGAAATATGCAGGAAAGCGAGCATTTGTTCCGGGATGAAGCCGGGCATTGGATCGAAGGTACTGCCTCGGTCCGCTATTCGCTGCCGACGCGGGTTGAGGCGGTCATCGAGCAGCGGATAAGCCGGCTTGATGAAACGTTCCAAGACATTCTTACTGTCGCTAGCGTCGAGGGGGAGCTATTTACCGTTCAAGTTGTAGCCCGTATCTTGAAGATTGATGAACGGCTTGTTCTGCATCGGCTTGCCCGGGACCTGGAACAACGCCACCGGCTGGTGCGAGAGTACAGTGAGGAGAGGGTTGATCAACAACGCCTGAACCGCTACCAGTTCGGCCACGTGTTATTTCAGGAGTATCTTTATCAGCGGCTCGGCCCAGGGGAGCAACGGCTGTACCATCGTGAGGTAGCCGAAGCGTTGGAAGCCATCTTTGAAGTGTACACCCGTGAGATTATCACGACGCTCCTCCACGAGAGCGCCAGGGTTGGCGAGGTGCTGGAGCGCCCCTATCCTGACTGTTTGGCCGAGTTCGGGCCGTCGCTGGTGCACCATTTGTGGCGGGGCCAAGAATGGACCAAAGCCGCCGGCTACGCGATGTGCGTGGGGGCTGCGGCGATGAAGGCGTATGCCCTGCGTGAAGCGATTGAATATTTCGAGCGCGCTCTGGAAGCGTTGGACAAAGTTCCCCACCCACCCGTGGAATTAATCTATGAAGCAACCATACGATGGGTGGAAGCAGCCTTCAAATTCAGACCGTACCCGGAACAACTGCTCCGATTGGGCCGGGCTGAGGCGATTGCCCGCAACCTGAATGATAAGCCCCGTCTCATCAGGGCACTGCATTGGACCGCCAACGTGCATCTGGCCAGAGGTCTGTGGATGCGCGCGGGGCCATCCCTCATGGAATGTCTGGCTCTGGCCGAAGAATTGGGCAACGAAAGACTTGCGGTTCGCCCGACCTATTTCAAAGCCCTCATGACCACCCTCAGAAACCCGCGTGGCTCGTTGGCGCTCCTTGAGCAGGCACTCGACTTGACTCGGAAGTATGAGGACAGACACGTCGAAGCGCTCACGCTCGGCACGAAAGCCCAAACGCATGCCCAGCTTGGTGAATTCAGGCAAGCCCGTGAGACCATGCAGCAGACCTACGAGGCGTTGCGGCGTACCGATTCGCCTCTGACAGCGGCGGATGTAGACCTGATGGCAGGCTGGACATACCTGGCCATGGGTGATGCACAACATGGGCTGGAATATGGCCAACGCAGCGTGGAAAAAGCGATAGCAATAGACAATATGGACTGCATTTGCTACGGCTTTGATTGTGTCGGTTTTGGAAATTTAGAAATGCAACGAATACCCGAAGCAACCTCGGCCTTCGAAGAAGCCATCAAGCGGTCGGAAATAACAGGCGCGATTATTCCTAAGCTACTGGGGCAAGCTGGGCTCGCCATGTCGCAATTCTGCAGTGGGCGCGTTGCGGCCATCGAAGATCTGGAAAGTGCCCTGGCAGATATGAAAACGTATAACGATCACGTGGGGGCAGCCGACGTTGCGCGGATGCTTGGGACATGTTTGACCGAGTCAGGTGACCTGGAACGTGCGGAAAGGTATCTCAGCATGGCGCTCGATTTTTACCGCCGCATGGAGATGCGTCCGTACCTGGTCCGGGTCCTGTCATCACTGGCGCAGCTCTTTGAACAACAAGAGCGCTCTATCGAGGCGCAAAGTGTCCGGGCTGAGATGGATACGTTGATGAAAGCACTAGCCCTCGCCGGGGCGTAACCAGCTTCTTAGGCTTGAAGCCTACGACTCCATCAGAGGATGTTGGGAAATAATCGCGCAACTATGTGTGGTAGATCTGCCTCGGAATCAATTTCAGGACTAAAAGCCCAAGTGGGCCAAAGCGCACTCATTGACGGAAGTGTTTGGATCTGGAGTCGGCTTCAGCCGACGGTCTCCTCCGTCTGGGGATACCGCTGCGCTGCGTCGCTCCGAATCAACCGGTAGCGGTCATCGTCTTCCAGCAGCCAGGCGATCCGGGCCAATTCCGGTCCATGGAAATCGCGCCAAGGGGACTTCCAGGATGGGAATTGGGGCGCAATGCGACAGCAACGGCGCAAGCCGCAAAGCCAAAGCGCCAAAGCGGTGTGTCTGTCGCGCCGCGGACGTATCATACTTTCGATGGGAGGCTTCGAGTGGCGCCGTCGCCGCGGAAGCGGTTCGCTCTTTGACAAGAGAGTTGGTAGGCAGTTCCGGCAGGGGATCGCGGCCCGTCTCACGTGGGCGGTGCCCACGGCCTTCTGCCGGGTAAGCCCTGTGGCGCTCCCCCTCCCCCACGGGGTACGCCCTACCCCGCCGGGGACCGTCCCTTCGGGCGGGGCGAGGCGACCCAGCTTGGGCACTCCCTTCAGCCGGAAACCAACTGAGGCTGTCGTTCACGAACATTCATTCCAGGCATTGGGTCCAGGATCATAACCGGGCCCGGGGGCTGTTCCTGTCGGCGCTGTACCTCTGTCGTACCGAGGTGTGACAATCGACTCTGGCAGGCACCGGCACGGAACATTAGACTATCCCAGATATCGAGCGATTCGCACTCCCCGAACCTTCCAAGCGAAGGAGCAAGCCTGATGGAATTTGGTATTCCGCGTGAAGTTCGCGACCAGGAAGCCCGTGTGGGGTTGACCCCGGCCGGTGTCGGTGCGCTGGTTGCCGCCGGCCATACCATCTACGTCGAGCGCGACGCTGGCCTCGCCGCCGGCTTCAGCGATGAGGACTACCGCCGCCAGGGGGGCAAAATCGTCTACTCCCCAGATGAGGCCTACCGCCGGGCCGAGGTCGTTGTCAAAGTCGCGCGGCCCACCGTGGAGGAGTACCAGCGCTTCCGGCCGGGCCAGACCCTGCTGAGCTTTCTCCACCTCGCCGTCGCTTCGCCTGACCTGCTTGAGGCGCTGCAGAGGGTCAGCATCACCGCAATGGCCTGGGAGCTGGTGACCACGCCCGACGGGCGGCGACCGGCGCTCCAGGTGATGAGCGAGATCGCGGGCCGGCTCGCCCCGGTGTTGGCCGGGAGCTTCTTGCAGACCCACCACGGTGGGCGCGGCATCCTCCTGGGCGGGCTGCCCGGCGTCCCGCCGGCCACCGTCGTCATTCTTGGCGCGGGCGAGCTTGGCACGCAGGCTGCCCGGGCCTTCCGGGGGCTCTGCGCGCACGTGATTGTTCTGGACAGTCGTCTGGCGCAACTCCAAACCATTGACAGCCACCTGGGGGGTGGGATCATCACCATGCAGGCGACCCCGCACGCTCTGCGCCAGGCCGTCGCCTTTGCGGATGTGTTGGTCGGAGCGGTGTCCGTGCCAGGACAGCGAACGCCCCTCCTCGTCACCCGTGAGATGGTGCGTACGATGCGCAGCGGTTCGGTGATCCTGGACTTCGCCGTGGACGATGGCGGTTGCGTCGAAACGACCCGCCCCACCACGCATCGCGATCCCACCTACGCCGTGGAGGGGGTGATCCACTTCGCCGTCCCGAATGTGCCGGCCCGGGTGGCCCGCACCGCCAGCTACGCCTTGACGAATGCCACTCTGCCCTACTTGCTAGCGCTCGGCGCCCGCGGGTTATGGCCCGCGCTGCGCGAGATTCCCGACCTCAGCAATGGCCTGGTCGTGCGCGAGGGGCGCCTTGTTCACGCCGACGTCGCCCGCGGCCTTGACCGGGAGGTCGAACAATGAATTGGGAAGCCCTGTACCGGAACAAAGTATGCGCTCCGGCCGAAGCGGTGCAGAGCATCGAGTCCGGCCAGCGCGTCTTCGTCAGCGGCAACGCGGCCTATCCCCAGGCGTTGATCAACGCGCTGATGGAACGCGCCGGCGTTGTGACCAACGTCGAAATTCTTCACCTGCTCAGCTTTGGCGAGGCCCCTTACGCCGACCCGGCATTGGCGCGCCACTTCCGCCACAACGCGATGTTCATCGGCGCGAATGTCCGCACGGCGGTGCAACAGGGGCTGGCCGATTTTACGCCTATCTTTCTCTCGGAGGCCGCGCGCCTCTTCACCTCTGGCCAACTGACCCCCGATGTCGCTTTGATCCAGCTCTCGCCGCCCGATGAGCACGGCTTCTGCTCCTACGGCTGCGAGGTTGCCATCTCCAAAGCCGCGGCGGAGAGTGCGCGGGTGGTCATCGCTGAGGTCAACCGCCAGATGCCGCGCACGTTGGGCGACAGCTTCATCCATCTCTCGCGACTTCACCGGCTGGTCGAGGTGGACCGCCCGTTGCCCCAGGTCCGCCAGGGCAGCTTCGACGAGATTCAGGCGCGCATCGGGCAGAACGTGGCCGAGTTGGTGCCGCAGGGGGCGACCCTCCAGCTCGGTATCGGCGCCATCCCCGATGCGGTGCTGGCGGCGCTTGCCACCCATCGCGACCTCGGGGTCCACACTGAGATGTTCTCCGACGGTATCGTGGACCTGGTTGAGCAGGGCATCATAAGTGGTGCCACTAAGACGCTGCACCGGGGCAAGATTGTGGCCGGTTTTTGCTTCGGTACGCAGAAGCTCTATGACTTCATTGCCGATAATCCCATCATCGAGATGCACCCGACGGAGTACGTCAACGATCCCTTCGTGGTAGCCCAAAACGATGCAATGATCGCGATCAACTCCGCGCTCCAGGTGGATCTGACCGGGCAGGTGTGTGCCGATAGCCTGGGCACGCGCTTCTACAGCGGTGTGGGCGGGCAAGTCGACTTCATGCGCGGGGCGAGTCGCTCCAAGGGTGGCAAGCCGATTATCGCGCTGCCAGCCACCGCCAAGAGTGGCGCTATCAGCCGCATCGTGCCGACGCTCGAGCCGGGTGCGGGGGTGACCACCACGCGCAACGATATCCACTACGTCGTCACCGAATACGGCGTGGCCTACCTGCATGGCAAAACCATCCGCGAACGCGCCCTCGCATTGATGAAGATCGCCGCGCCGCGGTTCCGTGAGGAGTTGTTGCGCTTCGCCCGCGAGGAGCACTATGTTCTCTGACCCCCTTCTCTGCGTCTGGGGGCTGACGATATGCCGGCTCCAGGCGTGTTCGATCATCGACTTCCAATCGTGTATTGCAGCAGACGAGGATAGACCTGTTGGGGGAGGCGAACGCCATTTTCCCCAGGCGCGCTTCTCGGTTGACATCCGAGACGGCAACGGCATAGACTCTCTGAGATCGGATCGATTCCCTCGCCGGTAGTTGTATTTGGGTTGGTTGATGGAGGGCGACTATGAATGGGGCGGTGCAGGATCTTAAGGCTGCGTGGATACGTCTGGTTTCTACGAATAACGGGAGGAAGTGTGCTGTCGACTTGTGATGAGTCAAATCAAGAGCGTTCTACAACAGGCGACGCTCCCAGTGCAACCCTTTTCTTCGACCTGATCCCCTCACCGATCGGCGACCTCTTCGTGGCGGTCGGTCCGGCGGGTGTCGTCGCCCTCGAGTTTCACCCCGATGGCGGCGAGGCCGTCCGCCTGGCGGCGATCCGTGGTGCCCGCGTGATTCGGTCGTCCGAGGCCGTCGCCCCGGTTGCGGCTCAACTGGCCGAGTATTTTGCCGGTTGCCGCCGGCAGTTCGATCTCGCGATGGACCTCAGCAGCCTGAGTGCGTTTGAGCGCGACGTCCTGGCCGCGGTCGCGCAGATTCCACCCGGGCAGACGCTGACCTACGGGGAGGTGGCTCGGGCCGTGGGAAAACCCGCTGCCAGCCAGGCCGTCGGCCAGGCCTTGGGCCGCAACCCGGTCCCCATTGTGATTCCCTGCCACCGCGTCATCGCGGGCGGTGGCAGGATCGGCGGCTACTCCGGCCGGGGTGGCGTCGAGACCAAGCAGGCGCTGCTGCGACTCGAGGGAGGACTCCTTCTGTGATCCGAGGGACCAGGGATTGGAGAGTGGCAGACTGTGGTACCGCCGGCTGTGGCCCGGTGCTGGTGTCGGGATGAGCGACCAGGGTAGCCAGACGACCGGAGCGCCGCCGATTTGCTACACCGTGGTCTCGCTGGCGGTGCCCTTCGATGAGTTCATGGTGGCGGCCACGGCCGAGGGTCTCTGTTGGAGTGCCTTCGTCGACCAGGGCGGACTCCCCGCGCTCCGGGCCTGGGCTACCCGGCACTGTCGCGGTGTCGCGGTTCAGCGGGGCCTGACACCGCTGCTGGCCCGGGCTCGCGATGCGCTGCAGCGTTTTTTCTCTGGCCGGCCCGAACCCTTCACTGTCCCCCTCGACCTGCGTGGCACTGCGTTCCAA
>DOUV01000670.1 GCA_003520455.1 Chloroflexota bacterium
ATCGTGATGGAGGTCGAGCGCCGGCTCGGCTTCGAGCCGGCGGACCGCGAGTTCGAGCAGCTCGGCTACGACATCGAGAGCCGCGACCCCGCCAGCGGCAGGCTGCGCTTCATCGAGGTCAAGGGGCGCGTCTCCGGCGCGGAGACGATTACCGTCACCAAGAACGAAATTCTGTACTCACTCAACAAGCTGGACGATTTCATTCTGGCCATCGTGGAATTCATAGACGCGAATCGATATCGGGTCCATTACGTCCGGCGGCCGTTCCGACGTGAACCGGATTTTGGCGTCACGAGCGTGAACTACGACTTCCGGGAGCTTCTCGCGCGAGCGGAGGTACCACGATGACTACGCCGGACGAATTCCGCTCGCTGCTTGAGAGACCGGAGGGTACTCGGGTCGAGTTCAAGGCTGCCTCGCGCGGCTTCCACTTCGACGAACTGGTCAAGTACTGTGTCGCGCTGGCCAACGAGGGTAGCGGCAAGATCGTTCTCGGCGTTACGGACGGGCGTCCACGGCGCGTTTCGGGGACGCGGGCATTTCCCGAGCCTGGGCGAACGGAGGCGGGTCTTTTCGAGCGACTGGGACACCGGATTCCTATCGAGGAACTTGAGTACGAAGGCCAACGGGTCCTCATCGTCCACGTACCTGCACGACTTCGCGGCACCGCCTGGCATGACCGCGGTACCTACTGGATGCGATCGGGCGATGCCCTGGTTCCGATGTCCGACGAGCGGCTGCGCAGGATTCACGAGGAGGCCGGGCCTGACTTCTCGGCCGAGATCTGCTCTGCTGCGACACTCGGCGATCTTGACCCCGCGGCCATAGAGGTCCTACGGCGGCTCTGGCAGCGCAAGCTTCCCACGTTGGACCTCTCGAATCGGTCGGTGGAACGCCTTCTCGGCGACAACGAGCTGCTCGTGGGTGGGCGTCTCACCTATGCTGCCTTGATCCTGCTCGGAACGCGAGAGGCTTTGGGCCGGCACCTCGGCCAGGCCGAGATTGTCTTCGAGTATCGCTCGAGCAATGTGCCGGGTCCGGCTGCCGAGCGCCACGAGTTTCGCTGCGGTTTTCTGCCGGTGCTCGACGAGATCTGGCGGCTCGTCAACCTGCGCAACGACCTTCAGCACTTCCAGCAAGGTCTGTTCGTCTGGGATGTTCCGACGTTCCAGGAGCGCGCGGTGCGCGAGGCGGTGCTCAACGCCGTGAGTCACCGCGACTACCGCCACGGGGGGTCGGTCTTTGTGCGGCAATATCCCCGGCGGATCGAGATTGTCAGCCCGGGCAGTTTTCCTCCAGGGATCGACGAGACAAACCTGCTCTGGGAGCAGAACCCCCGCAACCGGCGCATTGCCGAGGTCCTTGGTAAATGCGGGCTCGTCGAGCGAGCCGGCCAAGGGTTCGACCTCATCTACCGGGACTGCATCCGCTACGGGAAACCTCTCCCCGACTTCTCGCGCACGAGTGAGCACTCGGTCTGGGTGACGCTTCACGGCCAGATCCAGGATCCGGAATTTCTACGCTTCCTGGAGGAGATCGGGGGCGAGCGCCTCGCCGCGTTCACCACGGAGGACTTCCTCGTCGTCGATCTGGTCCACCGGGAACAGCGCACCCCCGCCTACCTCGTCTCACACGCTCAGCACCTCCTGGAGCAGGGGGTTCTCGAGCGCGTCGGGAGAGGACGTGGCGCCCGCTACCTGCTGTCGCGCAGGTTCTATCGCTTCCTCGGCCAGGGCGGCACCTACACGCGGAGGCTAGGGCTCGACCGCGAGACGAACAAGACGCTCCTCCTTCGACACATCGAGGACTCGGTTGCAACCGGGACCACGCTCGGTGAACTCCAGCAGGTGCTGCCCGGCCTGAGCCGTGACCAGGTGCAGACGCTGCTCCGTGAGCTGAAGCGGGAGGGGCGCATTGTGGTCCAGGGAAAGACGAAGGCAGCTCGCTGGTTTCCGGAGAGCCCAAAACGCAATTTGACGCAATAAAAACGCAATTCCGACGCAATCTGGCACGTAAGTCCCCGTAGATACACGATTTCTGTGTTTGGGCCGTGCGAGGAAAAACCCAATGAGGCACCGCAAAAAACTCATCGAAGTCGCCCTGCCCCTCGACGCGATCAACAAGGCTTCGGTGCGAGAAGGTTACATCTATCGTGGTAACCCCTCAGCATTGCATAAGTGGTGGGCGCAGCGGCCGCTGGCGGCGGCGCGGGCGGTGATCTTCGCGCAGATGGTAGACGACCCCTCCGCCAACCCAGACCTCTTCCCGACCGAGAAGGCGCAGGAGAAGGAGCGCAAGCGCCTGTTCCGCATCATCGAAGACCTGGTCAAGTGGGAGAACACGACCAACGAGGCGGTGCTGCAAAAGGCACGCGACGAGATCTGGCAGAGCTGGCGGCGCGCCTGCGTCGAGAACGCAGACCATCCGCGGGCGAAGGAGCTGTTCAACCGCCACAAACTACCCGGTTTCCACGATCCATTTGCGGGTGGAGGAACGCTGCCGCTTGAGGCCCAGCGGCTGGGGCTCGAGGCCTACACGAGCGACCTAAACCCGGTGGCGGTGCTGATCACTAAGGCGATGATCGAGATTCCGCCTAGGTTCGCTGGGCAGCCGCCGGTGAACCCCAAGGCGTGCCGTGAGAAGCCGCTGATCGCGAAGCAGTGGAAGGGTGCGCAGGGCCTCGCCGAGGACGTGCGCTACTACGGCCGGTGGCTGCGCGACGAGGCAGAGAAGCGCATCGGGCATCTCTACCCGAAGATCGAGATCACCGCCGAAATGGCCAAAGAGCGGCCAGACCTCAAGCCGCTGGTGGGCCAGAAGCTCACGGTAATCGCCTGGCTCTGGGCGCGCACGGTCAAGAGTCCCAACCCAGCCTTTGCACATGTGGACGTGCCGCTCGCCTCGACCTTCATGCTCTCGACTAAGGCGGGCAAGGAGGTTTATGTTGAGCCAGTGATCAAGGACGGCGGCTACCACTTCACCGTGAAGGTGGGCAAGCCCAAGGACTCTGAGGCAGCGAAGCTTGGCACTACTGCTGGCAAGCGGAGCGCCTTTCGCTGCCTTATGTCTGGCGTGCCGGTCACGTATGACCACATCCGTGACGAGGCCAAGGCCGGGCGCATGGGCGCACGACTGATGGCAACCGTCGTCCAAGGGCAGCACAGGCGGGGGTACCTCACGCCGACGGCTGATCACGAAACCGCCGCGCACAATGCAAAGCCGGAGTGGAAGCCGGAGGTTGAGTTCTTCCCACAAGCACTCGGCTTCCGCGTCGGCAACTACGGCATGACTAAGTGGAGTGACCTTTTCACATCCCGACAACTCGTAGCGTTGACGACCTTCTCGGACCTAGTGCGAAAGGCCCGCGAGTTGGTGCGGCGTGACGCGCAGGCCGCTGGCCTCCCAGACGGCATTGCTCTTTCAGAAGGTGGCAGCGGAGCAATCGCTTATGCGGATGCAATTTCAGTGTACCTCGCCTTCGCAGTTGACAAGTATGCGATGTACGGCAACTCACTTGTGCCTTGGTACTCCAAAGAAAGTCGCCCATCAATGCTTTTCAGTCAACAAGTGTTATCAATGGTGTGGGATTACACTGAGATCAATCCCTTTTCGGCAATTGGCGGTGCTTTTGCTAAGTCCGTCGCGATAGTTGCTGATTCGCTTGAAGGTCTCCCCAAAGACCCGCCGCGGGCGGAGGTAGCCCAGCAAAACGCCGGTGTGGGTGCACGCGCTCGAGCGCACCTTGTTAGTACCGACCCACCCTATTACGACAATGTTGGCTACGCTGATCTCTCAGACTTCTTCTATGTGTGGCTACGTCGCACGCTAGCGTCTGTTTTCCCAGATCTCTTCGCTACACTTACGACGCCCAAGGCCGAGGAACTAGTCGCTACCCCAGGGCGACATGGGGGCAACGAGAAAGCTGAAGTGTTCTTTTTAGATGGTATGAGACAAGTGATGCACCGCCTCACTGAACAGGTGCATCCCGCCTTTCCGACAACCATCTACTACGCGTTTAGGCAATCCGAGAGTCGGGGCGACCAGAGACGTACTAGCACCGGTTGGGAGACATTCCTCGAGGCCGTGATCGGCGCTGGTTTTTCAATCAGTGGTACTTGGCCAATGCGAACAGAGCGCGCCGGCCGCATGCGTGACTCGGGCTCGAACGCCCTGGCCTCCAGCATCGTCCTCGTCT
>DOUV01000753.1 GCA_003520455.1 Chloroflexota bacterium
CTCCATTGGCAGCGAGCTGTGCCGGCAGATTGCCTGCTTCCGGCCAGCCGAGCTGATCCTGCTCGGCCACGGCGAAAACAGCATCTTTGAGATCAACATGGACCTGGGTATGACCTACCCCGGGCTGGCGACCCGGCCGGTCATCGCCGACGTACGCGACCAGGCCAGGATCGACTGGGTGGTCGAGAGCTACCGGCCGGCCGCCATCTTCCACGCCGCGGCCCACANNCACCGGGGCGGGCGGCTCGATCGCCAGCGAGCTGGGCCGCCAGATCGCCCGCTGGCAGCCAGCCATGCTGGTGCTGCTGGGCCACGGCGAGAACAGCATCTTCATGGTCGAGCGCGAGCTGCGCAACCGTTTCCCCGCGATTGGCTGGCAACCGGTCATCGCCGACGTCCGCGATACCGCGGCCCTGCATGCCATCTTCGCCCGCGAGCGGCCGGAGATCATCTTCCACGCCGCGGCCCACAAGCACGTGCCCCTGATGGAGGCCAACCCCAGCGAGGCTGTACTCAACAACGTCCTGGGCAGCGCCAACGTCCTCGAGGCGGCCCTGGCGGCCGGCGTCGCGCGGATGGTGATGATCTCAAGCGACAAAGCGGTCAACCCGGCCAACGTCATGGGCGCCACCAAGCGCGTGGCCGAGCTGATTGTCCAGGCCGCGGCCGCGCGCGCCCGCCGCTCCTACGTTGCCGTGCGCTTCGGCAACGTCCTGGGGAGTCGCGGCAGCGTCGTGCCGCTCTTCAAACAGCAGATTGCCGCTGGCGGGCCGGTGACGGTCACCCACCCGGAGATCACCCGCTACTTCATGACCATCCCCGAGGCGGTCCAGCTCGTCCTGCAGGCCAGCGTCCTCGGCCACGGGAACGGAGGCGAGGTCTTCGTCCTGGACATGGGTGAGCCCGTCAAAATCGTGGATCTGGCGCGCGACCTGATCGAGCTCTCGGGCCTGGAGCCCGATCGGGACATCGAGATCGTCTTCACGGGCGTGCGGCCGGGCGAGAAGCTGTTCGAGGAACTCTTTATTCATAGCGAGTGCTTCTCGCGCACCCGCCATCCCAAGATCATGATCGCCCGCGGCCAGGAGTACACTGGCCGCGGCCACTTCGAGACCGAGCTCGCCAGCCTGATCGCCGCCGCCCAGCGCCGCGACGACCGGGCCGTCATCACCGCCCTTCGGCGAATCCTCCCCGAGTATCAACCCGGCGCCGAACGTCCGCCGGTCAACCCAAGCCCGGCCCCGGCGCGTACTCCCCAGCCCAGCGCCGTCCGCCTTGGCCCCCTCACCGGCGCTGAAGCGTAGGGCAAATTGGCAATTTGCCCCTCCGCCAACTGAGCCTCGAGCAAATTGCGAATCTGTCCTTCATTTCCGGTGACCGATCTTCGTGACAGGAGAATTGACCTATAGCCCAATGATCCCCTCACGCACTATAGTTTCTAGACGCCCTCGATCCGCACCGTCAATCCTTCAACGGACCTGGTTCGCGTTCATCGGGCGGAAAAAGGCCATTGTCAATGACCCGCTTTGGCTCGGACGGAGCCATCAGGCGCTAACGGAAGGCGCTGGCCTATGCGTAGCTTGAGAAGCCGCCACGCTTCGAGCGCGTGCGGAGCGTCACAAAAGTCCTATGCAAACCCAGGAAGCGGCAGCGCTCCGGGGAGACCCTGCCTGCTCTGGCCCCCCCGGCGACCGCTCATCGAACGCGAACCAGGTACCTTTCAAGCTTCAACCTTTCAACCGGCGCCCCTCCCACGGCGTGAACAAATCGTCATCAAACCCGAGGATGCCATTCATCCGCTTGAGAGCCGGGCCGCATAGACTGCTCCTGACGATGCGCCCACGTGGGCGCCATTTGTATTGCTGCTTGGGCCACGGTGCCTCATAGCTGAAGGAACCCCTGTATGGAACTGCGACAGTACGCCCGAATCGTTTGGAAATGGTTGTGGCTGATCGTGATCTGCACCGCCGTTAGCGGCGCAATCGCCTACGTGGTGAGCATCAACACCGCGCCGGTCTACCAGGCGACGGCCAGCCTGCTCATCCGCGAGGGCAAGGACCCCGAGAGTACGACCTACACCGATCTGTTGACTAGCGAGCGCCTGGCCCGAACCTACTCCGAGCGGCTGCAGAGTCGACCGGTACTGGAAGAGACTGCCCGCGCGTTGGGCCTGCAGCAAGACCTGGGCACCCTCAAAGTGAAGATCACGGTCCAGCCGGTGCGCGATACCCAACTTATCCGCCTGACTGTCGAGCACACCGATCCCGCCCTGGCCCAGGCTATTGCCAACACCATCCCTCAGGTCTTCGCCAACCGCAACGCCGAGCAGCAGTCCGAGCGCTTCGCCGCCTCCAAGGAGAGTCTCCAGCGCCAGCTCGATACCCTCGCGGGCGATATTGAGGATGCCCAGGGTCGCCTCACCCGCGAGCGCGCCGCGAACCCGCGCAACGAGGATGAGATCGATCGCCTGGAGAGCCGGGTCACCCAGCTTCGCAACACCCAGTCGTCCCTGGTACAGAGCTTCGAGCAGGTCCGGCTGGCCGAGGCCACCAGCCTCAACAGTATTATCGTGGACGAGCCCGCCGCGCTGCCCACAAAACCCGTCCGCCCGCGGCCGCTGACCAACACGCTGCTGGCGGCGGTGGTGGGGGCGATGATCGGCCTGGGGACCGCCTTCCTGATCGAATACCTCGACGAGCGCGTCCGCGACCCGGCCATGGTGGAGAGCCTGGTCGGCCTGCCCATCCTCGGCCAGATCACCGAGCTCCCCCACGAGCATAGCACCCCTGCTCAGGCCGTGATCCTGGCCAATGCCCCCCGCTCCCCCCTGGCCGAAGCCTACCGCATGCTGCGCACCAACCTCCAGTTCGCCATGGTCGATCGCCCCCTCCACATCCTGGTCGTCACCTCCCCAGGGCCGCGGGAGGGCAAGAGTGTCACCAGCGCGAACCTGGCCGTCGCCGTCGCCCAGACCGGGGCGCGCGTCATCCTGGTCGACGCCGACCTGCGCCGCCCCAGCCAGCATACCCTCTTCACCCTCCCCAACCAGACCGGCCTGACCTCCGCCATCGTCAGCGATGAGGTCGACCTCCAGGCCCTGCTCAAACCGACCACGATGTCCGGCCTCAGCGTCATGACCAGTGGCCCTATCCCCCCCAATCCGGCCGAGCTGCTCAACTCCGAGCGCATGAGCCACCTGCTCCAGGAGCTGGCCGCCCAGGCCGAGCTGGTCATCCTTGACACCCCCCCGACCCTGGCCGCCACCGACGCCGCCATCCTGGCCGCCAAGGCCGATGGCACCCTGCTGGTGATCGATACCAACCTCACCAAACGGACCGAGCTGGTCCACACCACCGAGCAGCTCCAGCGCGTCGGCGCCACGCTCCTGGGTGCTACCCTCAACCGCCTGCGGCGCCACAACCTGGCGGGCTACTATTACTATTACTACGACGTCAGCTCCGACCACAACGAGAGCGGTCCGGCCCCCGCCCAGCGCCGCAAGCGCAAGGGCTTCCTCGGCAGCGCCCGCCACACCGCCGAGTAGCCACCCGATCCACCGGCCCCGCGATCTCACGTGCGGGGTCCGTTGCATGAGGCGGCGAACCACTGTCTGGGCCGCACAATCACGCATCTCCTGACGTCATCACGTTTCACGGGTCACGTTCACACCCCCACCGTGTATACCTCAGATTCGTGGGCGGGCTAGGGGGCGAGGGCGGGTTGGGAATCGGCCCAAGCGCGCTCGAAGCGGTCGCTGTGGAGTTCGCTGAGGGCGGCGAGCATGGCGTGGCCGGCGTCGCGATTCCAGCCGGGGCCTTGGCGGCGCATGCGATGGTGGACGAGCGTATTGGCGGCGCTTTCGACCGTGCCGCTGCCGAGAGGCAGACCGAGCGCGCGGTAGGCGGGATAGTCGGTGGCGTCGGCGGTGTTCTGGAAGGAGCCGGGACTGTGGCGCACGAGGTCGGGCGCGGCGGAATCAGCCGTCAGGCCGAGGTCGTCCAGGGCCGTGACGACCGCCTGGAGCTGCCCTTGCCAGAGCTGCTCGGTGGTCGTCGCGCACCACTCGCGTTGGGTGGCAGGGTTGCTAAAGGCGTAGTCGGCCACCACTTGGAGTCGTTCTTCGGCATGATGCCAGTCGAGAATCAAGGTGGCCGTGGGGAAATTGGTCGCCGTCACGCGCCGAATCCAGGGGGCGCCGTCATTGACCGAGGTCAGGGTCGCCGTCTGGCCCACCTGGCGGCGCAGCCCCTCCACGTACTGGTGCGCCGCGAACTCGTCGGCGTCCCACAAGCCCGCCTGGTAACTGTGGGCGCTCAGGCGCGGTTCGGGGTCGCTCGGGGCGTAGCCGCGCCGCGTGGCGGGCACGGGGGCCTGGCTGAGGCTGGAAATAGCCGTCAGCTTGACTTCCTTATAGCCTTCGCCGCGCAGGCGGACCATCGCCCCGTCACTGGAAATGTTGGCCTGCGCCGCCACGGGGGCCACCGGCGCCACCAGCTCCGTCAGCGCCATGGCCGGA
>DOUV01000962.1:0-568 GCA_003520455.1 Chloroflexota bacterium
GGGGCAGCAGTAGCAAAGCAGTCGGATCTGGCCACAGTGTGGGTGGCCACACCGCCACCAGGGAGCCAGACAGGCGTGGGTGATGGCGTCTGGCATCGTGCTGGGCCAGGCCTCGCTGCCAGCCACAATGCGCGCCCTTCATGGCCACCCCCACGCCTGCTGTGGCTCGCTTGCTCTCGAAACCTGACGGTTGAGACGCCCTGATTGCCAGGGCGGGTTTGGGAGGATCCAGGCTGGCGCCGCCCGCGCCCCGATCGGATTGCGCCTGCAGGACGCCGCAGGCAAAATCCGCCCCGACCTCACTCGCGCAGGATGTAGTAGCGCCCACGGCCGCTGCCCACGGGGATGAGCAGGCGCCGCTCGACCAGATCCTGCAGGTCGTAGAGGGCGGTGCGCTCGGCCACCTCGAAGAGGGTGACATATTCGCGGTTGGTAATGCGGCCGTGCTCGCGCAGGTGGGCCAGGGCACGTTCCTGGCGCTCATTGAGATCTTTGAACCGCTCATCCACCGGCTCCGGCCCGGCCGCCGACTGCAAGGTGACCCAAAAGCTGGTCCCGTGATCGGCGA
>DOUV01000962.1:597-3947 GCA_003520455.1 Chloroflexota bacterium
GTAGACCCGCCGCGCGCATCGCCTGAACCATCAGGTCCACCCCGACGCCCCGCCGCTCCACGTAGCCCAGGTCTTCCAACAGCCGGGTGAGGGTAGGGTTGCGAGTGTACTGCTCCCACAGAATGTTCTCGATGGTCAGGCCCCCGGCGAGTCCCCCGGGCGACTGGACCTCCAGCCGGTCGGCGAAGAGCCGCACCTGGATGAAACTCCCAACGCGGCTGTAATCGCGGTGGGCGATGGCGTTGAGCAGAGCCTCGCGGATGGCGATGTCGGGGTACTCGGGGCGCTCGAGGCGCCGAAAGCCCTCCACCATACCGATCTTGCTCATTGCACGGTGGAGCAGGCCGCGCGCAGCGTCGATCATCTCCGGGATCCGCCCGCTCACCTCCCGGTTGTCCAGGTAGAGCGGGGCGTCGGGGCGGGGCGGCTCGATGCTCGTGCCGGCGAAGTGGAGAAAAGTGATCGTGAACGCCGGGAAGAATTGCTGGGGCGCTCGCCCGAAGAAGAGCAGCCCGGCCAGGGTGGGCGTCGCCAGGCCCCGGCGCTCGACGGTGGCGCCGCTGCGGAGGAGCAGCATCTCGTCGCTGAGCCCCAGACGCTCGTCGCCGGGATGCAGGTGGCGCAACTCGTCACGAAAGCGGGCGATTGCCATGGGATCGAGGTTGTCGAGCGTCGCGTCGGGAACAGGGCCGGCATCAAGTGGTCGGGTCATAGAATTCAGGAATTGGAGAGTCCGGAAAGCGCCCGAGCCGCCACAGCACCTGGCTGCGGTCAAGCCCATTCACCGTGTCGTTCTCACTGCATGGCACAGTCGGCGCGGTTGGGTGGTTGGGTCAGCACGGTCACGTTGCGATAACCGGCGGCGTGCAGCAGAGAGCCCACGGCCAGTTCGGCTTTCTGGTTGGCGATTCCCAGGATGTCGTCCTCACAGGCCGCAGCCACGATCTGTCGCAGGGCATTTTGCTCCGCCCGGCTCTGGAGTTCGGGACTCGGGGGGGCAAAGAGGCTCTCCTGAAGGTCGTACACGTAGGATTTATCGACGTCCAACTTTTTGTCAATCAGCCTGGGCGGGGGCAGGGTGATGACGATGGTATCGGTGGCGACGGTCACATCTTCGGGTTTGATCTGGCTGAGGTCCACGCCGGCTCGCACCTCGCCGTAGGCGACGTAGAGCAGCCTGGTCTTGCCAACAGTGAAGGGGCCGAGGGTGCGATCTTTGGAGGCATCGGCCACAGCCTGCATCGCGAAGATGGCCGTCGTCAGCTCGCTCACTCCCCGGATTTGCTGGACGACCACCGACCGCGTGTCCACGACCGGCGTCGGTTGGGGTGCGCGAAATAGCTGCTCGACCCGCCCGAAGAAGCCCTCGCCGACCTGGTAGATCCCAAAGCCAACCAGCGCGATGAACAGGATCGCGCCGCCAAGAAGCAGAAGCAGGACGCTGGTGATCGCGCTCACGCAGCCCCGCCGCTCGGGCGGTGGGGCTGCGGGCGGCAGGAGGGGTTCGAGGTAGCTCATCGAGCAAGGCCTTCTCGGAAAGGAATGATTGGCGTTCAGAGATAGGGGTACGTATCCCTTGATCACTATCCCGGCACTGGCCGTTTATCTCCAATCCCTCATCTCTCGTGTTCCGTCACACCGGTTGGGATGGAGCGTGTGCGCGGCTCAGCGGCGCACACGCTCCATCAATGTACGCTTGACAGGGTACCGGCCCAGTCCGTGGTGAAAGGAGGGCAGGTACCGGCAATGCTTCCCGTTGAGGAACCTTACGCCGGCAGATCAGTACGCTCCCAGGTGAGGTAGGGTGCTTCCACCAATTCACCGTGGCTGGTGCCGACCTCCACGATCTGGCCCGGGAGAGCGGCCCTGGTGCGCACATAGGCCAGACCGAATGGCCCGTTCTCGGTCAGGCTGACGCTGGTCAAGGTCCCGACTTCCTCACCATCGGCTCGCACCGAGGCACCCGGCTCGACCAGGGCTTCCAGCCGCACACCCATCAACCGCTGCTTGATCTTTTGATAGGTGTCGAGACGCGCGATGACTTCCTGACCGATGTAGCAGCCCTTGTCGAAGCGAACCGCGTGCCAGAGACCCGCCTCGAGCGGGTTGTGCTGCTCGGTCAACTCGCGGTCGGCGCGGGGGCGCCCTTGACTGACCCGCAGTGGCTCCCAGGCCGTCTCGTCCATCACCTCGAGCCCTCGCGGCCGGCCCCGCTCGACCAGCGCCTGCTGGACCGCCAACGCCTGATCGGTGGCCATGACCAGGGTATAGCCCTCCAGCCCGAGGCCGGCACCCGCCGCGACCATCGTTTCAGCCCCCCCAATGGTCGCGGCCCTCGAGGCGTTGGGCGCCAGGTTGGCCACATCGACGCCGAGCGCCGACAGGAGCGCGGCACTCTGGGGTCCGTAGAGGCTGAGCATGGCCGACTGGTCGGTGACATCCTCCACCCGTACGTCGTCGTTGAAGAAGATGAAGCGCGGCAGCCAGTTGACAATCACCTCGCGGCGCTCGGGCGAGGTAACGAGCAGGATAGCGTCGGGCTGCGCGTAGGCTGTGACGTAGTCGATGATGCGGGCGGTCGAGGTGACGAGTACGGCATCCAGGCCGCCGCCCACCTCGAGCTTCTCGAAGTCCGCCGTGGTCATGTTGTGTAAAAACTTGCGCCGGTCGTTGCCGGTCACTCGGATGCGGCCCCAGTGACTGCGATCCATCAGCGCCACACCCTCGCGGGCCGCTCGGACCGGGGGCAGAGCTTGAGCAAGCATTGTATCTATCCTCATTTCACCACTTCCAATCTCAACGTCGGACGATCCCTCAGATTCTAGAACAAAGCTGGCAAAGAAGGCAAGCGGGGGTTCCAACCCGGCAATGGTCTCGCCGGCGCGAAGCAGCCTGGCGGCTCGGCTGTGGGCCGCCGGATCCTGACCACCTTTCAAAATAGGCACGAACGGCAGAGGTCCCGAGGTCAGGATAAATCCTCTCGCAGCTCGATCCATCCAAGATCCGCGAGCAGGGCACAATAGTCGCGGACAAAATCGGGCTCCCACCGCCCCGACTCGAGGGCGACCATCTCGGCGACCTCCGCCAGCGTACGGTGGTTGTCGCTCCAATATTGGACCAGCACGCCCAACAGATCGGCATCGGGCACACGCTCCCTCAGCGCCCGATAGCGCTCGTCTTGCGCCGCGCTCATCCCGGTGGCATCCATCCCCAATGCGATTGGTCCCGGTACCCGCCGCTGAGGGACCAGGCCGGCCGCTGCGCCCAACTCCTCCAGCGGCGGCCACTCGACTGCGCCGGCGGCGTCGTCCAGGCAGGACAGCTCCTCGAGGGCGAACTGCCCGGCCGAG
>DOUV01001060.1 GCA_003520455.1 Chloroflexota bacterium
GGCGAGGGCCTGATGAGCGCGACGCCAGCGCGACCAGGCCAGGACAACGGCCGGATTCGGAACCACAGCCCAGAGCAGGCGGCAGAGGAGGCGACGAACCTCGGGCAGGCTCAGGGGGACGAGAGGCCGCGCTGGGCCTTGAAGGTCGCCAAACTGCCGGTGGGTGCTGAATGGAAAGGCAGCCCCCCTGTTTGCGCCGCAGGCTGGTTGGCCTGGGCGCGCATGCCGGTGAGAAAGGCGTGCGCCAAACAGGCCAGGGTGCTATGGCGATACCAGCCGGTCCAAGAGCGAACCGCATACTGATTCAGGCCGACCTCACCTTTGGCTTGCTCGAAGCAGGCTTCAATCGCCCAGCAGCGGCCGGCCACCTGGACCAACGTGTCCAGCGCGGTGCCCTCGGGGGCAAAGCAGGCAGAGGCCGCCAGGTCGGTCGGATCACTCCGGCGGCGGCGCACCAGCAGCCAGCGGTTCCACCCCGGTTGGAGCGGATCGTTCAGGCTGATACGGCACCAGTCGTACCAGCGCGGTCCTTGGGCTCCGTGCCCGGCACTCAGGCGCGTCCACCCCTCCGTGGGCAAACCAGCCAGCAGATCGCCGACCCGGCATTGCTTCCAGCCGATGGGCACATACTCTTTGGCCGAGACGGCAAGGACGTACCCCTTCGGCAGCCCTTCCAGCCACCACCGGATGCGGCGATAGTCGCCATAAATACTGTCGCCCGTGACCCAGCGAAAGGGAACGTGGGCCTCAACCGCACGCTTGAGCATCTGCCAGGCCAGGTTCGGTTTGGTCACGTGCTCGATCTCGTCTGGGATGCCGGCCGCACGACAGCGCGCGCGATCAGCGGCCCAGTCTTCCGGCAGAACGAGCGCCCGATCCAACAAGATATGCCCTTTCGAGGTCGCATAGCCCAGGAAGACCCCGATCTGGCAGTTCTCGATCCGTCCGGCGGTCCCACTGGACTGGCGCTTGACCCCTGCCGAGTGCGTGCCCTTCTTGAGGAAACCGGTTTCGTCCACAATCAGGACCGCCTCGTCATCGCCCAGGTGTTCCATGACGTAGGCGCGCACGTCGTCGCGCACCGCATCGGCCTGCCACACGGCCCGATACAGGAATTGCTGCACCCCGTACGGTGTCGCCTCGCCGCTGGCCGCCGCCAGTTGCCATCCGTTTTTGCGCTCCACTGGGCTCAGCAAGCCCTGCACCTAGGCTGCTGCCCGCTCGCGCGCTTCCGAGCGCGCCAACCGCGGTCCAATTCGTTCCATCCGGGCGTCCAATTCGGCCGCCCAGCGTTCGACGTCTTCCATTCTGACCCTCCGCTCTCTCATCGGAGGTCATTTTACCTCTATTCCTTGCTATTTACAACTGTAGTATTAGTGTGGATGCGGCCACCCTCACGCCCCATGCGACAGCGGGTTATCGTACCCTTTCCCTGACCTTTACCATTTCGGATGAAAGGAGCCTGAGCGCCCGTCAGGTGGATGAATGGTGGTACCAGACCATTGCCCCGGCGTTGGGAGAGAATATAACCCTGATGGCTGCCCGTCCCGCACGTCCGGGCTATTTCATCAACACCTGCGACAACAGCCAGAACAATACCCGCCAATGCGATTTCGACATTTACTGTCCCAACCCGGTCTGCGAGTTCAACCAGCATGCCTGGGCCGAGCAGGTTCCCCTGAGCCGGGAGGCCCAATCAGCACCGCCATCAGGCAGTGGCCAGTTGTCGCTGGGTGTGATGGCAACGGAAGATACTGCCGCACTCCCATCGATGCCTGGTATACAGTGGCAGGAGACTCCCGGATGGTCTCGTCGGGGCAGGACGCGGCGGATTTCGAACCGGATTCCCATTCCTGCTTTGACGGTGGATGATCAGGTCTATCATCATTGCCCATCACTGGTCATCGCCACCGTGGACAAGTTCGCCCGACTGGCCTTTGAACCTAAAGCGGCAGCTCTCTTCGGCAATGTGGATTACTATCACAGTCGCTGGGGGTACTATCGAGAAGGCTGTCCACCCTCAAGCGGTGGCAATCTCCCATCAGGCTATCAACCCCATCCCCCTGGTCGCTCTCGTGGCAACCCGCTGCACGTGCCTGTCTCGCCTTTCATGCCGCCTGACCTGATCCTGCAGGATGAACTCCACCTAATCGAGGGTCCGTTGGGAAGTATGGTCGGGCTGTACGAGACCGCCATTGACCTGCTCTGTCAGTACCGGCAGGACGGTCAGCCCATTGTTCCCAAATACATCGCCTCGACGGCCACGGTGCGGCAGGCGGAACCCCAGGTACGGGCAATCTTTGACCGGCGCCTGGCTCAGTTTCCTCCCTGGGCCATCTCCGCCGATGATCGCTTCTTTGCCCGTGACTCCGAGATCCACCCGCTGGAGAGCAATCGCCCAGGTCGCCTCTATGTGGCTGTCTGTGCGCCAGGAAAAGGAGCACAGACCCCCATTGTGCGCATCTGGTCAGCGCTCTTGCAAAGCGCCCACGAACGATGGCAGGTCAGCCAGACCCCGGAAGTGGACCGTTTCTGGACACTGGTGGGCTATTTCAACGCCATTCGTGAACTGGCCGGTGCCCTATCCCTCTTCCGTCAGGACATCCCCGAGCGTATCGCTTTCCGGGCTGGTGGCGGGGCCCGCCCACTCGACCGCTGGCTGGAACTCTCCAGCCGGGTCAGTTCATTAGACCTGCCCGCTTTGCTGGAACGCCTGACCATTCCCGCTCCGGAGGCTCTGGACGCTGTGTTTGCCACCTCGATGTTCGGCACCGGCGTAGACGTTGATCGGCTGAGCCTGATGGTGGTCCACGGACAGCCCAAGACCACCGCATCCTACATCCAGGCCACGGGGCGGGTGGGGCGACAGGGGGGAGGGCTGATTGTCACCTTTTTCCGGGCCAGCCGGCCGCGCGACCTGGATCACTACGAATTCTTCACCGGCTACAATCGCGCCCTTTATCGCCATGTGGAGCCCATCACGGTGGCCCCCTTCTCTCCGCGTGCTCGGGAGCGCGGTCTCGGTCCGCTGGCAGTCATCCTGCTGCGTCATGCTAGCGAGTTGAACCGTCAACCGGTGAGTCCCGAATGGCGGGTGCAGCAGCGACTCAGCGGTGCTTACTTTGCGCATGCCCGACGGATGGGACCACATCGTCACGATCCAGAGGTGACTGTCCTTCCAGACCTGCTAGAAAGTCGAGCCGGTCAACAGCCCGCCGGACGCCGGCCGCCCACAGGCGTGACGGCCCAGGAAGCCGCTTCCGAGCTGGACCGTTGGGCAGCTCTGGCACACCTGAACCCAGACCCCGACCGTTTTGTCTATAGCGAGCCGGCTGTTCTGCGCCCACCGGAACGTCACGTGGTTTTGGGAGATGCCCAGCACCGGACTCAGGGTTTGTCCGAGGCCTATGAAAATGCACCCCAGTCTCTGCGAGAGGTGGAAGAAACCACCGGATTCAAGAGTTGAACGATGACTCAGTCTCTGCGACGCTCCCAATTCATCACCACATACGGGCCCGGGGCCGTTCTGGAAGGGCCCGACGGCCCCCGTATGATCCCGACCCTGGACCGCTCTGGCCTGTTTGGTCAGCGTCGCCCGGCTGACTTCGAGATCACCGACCTGCGCCTGTCACAGGCATTGCTGAATGGGGTTGGCATTCTGCGTCTGCCCTCCAATGCCGAGTTGGGGAAACCCGATCACCGTTCGATTTATGACACCGAGTCGTTTCCAAGGTGGTCGCTTTGCACCAGACATCAGCTCCTTTACCGGGGTGTGACCAGCAACAATAGAGCCTGCCCACGCTGTCCCCCACATGCTGACGTGTACAAAGCCTGGGGGCAGGCGCATAGACAGGCCATTCGCTTCGTGCGGGCCTGCCCTGCCGGACACCTGGACGACGTGGACTGGGTGGGAATCATTCCTCATACGGGGCAGAGTTGTAATCCGCCTTACCTGTACTGGCGCGGTGGGGGAGGAGCACTGCGTCATATTGAGATCGTCTGCCCCAACTGCAACGCCGGCATTAACCTGGGCCTTGCCTATGCCCGGGAATGGCGCTGCTCTGGCCGTTTCCCTGAACTGGGGAGCAGCAGACCGGGTTGTGATGTGCCCTCGAAAATCATCCAGCGAGGTGCAGCCAACCTGCGTATCTCGGAACTTCAGACAGCGCTGACCATACCCCCGCGTTCGACCCGCCTCCATCGCCTGCTGGAGATGATGGTGATCCGGGCTGTGCTGGCCACGCAGTCCACCCACAGCAAGCAGGAACTGCTCAATGCGCTCCAGGCCCTGGTGCGGCAAAATCTGCTTCGTCCGGCCGTCGTCACGGAGATCCAGAACTACGCTGAGGATACTATCCTGGCTGCCATTGCCGATACGGCGGCCGGCGATCTGCCAGCCACGATACGCAACCTGCGTCTGCAGGAGTTCGAGGCCCTCCGTCACGCTGCGGCTCACGGGGCTCCTCCGCAGCCATCCCCTACCCCGGGTGCACCACCTCAGTTTGAGGTGATTCACGGGCAGGTGCGCACCCTGGTCGGCCCAGGTGGACGCCGCTTGCGAGTCACACCGGTTAACCGCCTGCGGGTGGTGATGGTCCAGACCGGCTACCGGCGGCTGGACCCGCTCAACGCCCCGGTGGATCGCGTCTACGGCGATGGGCAGCGGTCCTGGTATCCTGGTGTGGAGCTTTTCGGTGAAGGCATCTTCCTCGATCTGGATCCCGGTCCCCGGCCTGACACGGCCACCCACCATTTCCCGCTAAATGGTGCAGCAGCCCTTGCCTGGTTTTACGCCTGGATCGATCCGGAGAGCTTCGAGCAGTGCATCCATCCTGATGATCGGGATCAGCTTCATCCAGTATTTGTCTGGTGGCACACCCTGTCTCATCGTCTTATCAATGCCCTGGCTGTGGATTCGGGCTACTCGTCGGCAGCCGTGCGGGAGCGCGTCTTCGTGGATGTGGACGAAGATACCGGCGATGCGGGAGGCGGTGTCCTGCTTTACACGGCCCAACCCGGCGGTGATGGCACTCTGGGAGGACTGGTGGCCCTGGTGCCCGAATTTGAGCGCGTGGTGGAGACGGCATTTCGAAACCTGGATACCTGTTCCAATGATCCCCTGTGCGGAGAGGAGACATTTGCTCCTGGAAAGTATAACGGCGCAGCCTGTTATGCCTGCGCTCTGGTCTCCGAAACGTCGTGTGAGCATCGCAACATGCGCCTGGATCGCAACCTGTTGCTGGAGAACCTGCCGTGAGCGAGATCAGGGTCAGCGTGGCGGTCACTGGCATCGCCTGGATGGGCAGCGGCACTGGTTCCATCGAGTCTGCTCTGGAACGGCTCTTCCGGGAAGCAGAGCAGGAGATTGGTCTGACTGCCTACACCGTTAGCAGCGGCGCTGACCTGCTGTTCGACTGGCTGGAAGCAGCCCTGGCCAGAGGCGTACAGGTCAGGCTGGTGGTCAATCGCCTGGATAGCCAGCCGGCTGATGTGGCCACCCGGCTAAAGCGACTCGCCACGACCTATTCCCACTTTCACCTCTATGATTTCAGGTGCGAGAGCGAAGCGGACCTGCATGCCAAAGCCATCATCGCTGACCGTCGTCTGGCCCTGGTCGGCTCGTCCAACCTGTCCAGGCGGGGCCTGCTGGCAAACCATGAGCTGGCTGTCCTGATAGAAGGACCAGCGGCCGCTGATGTGGCCAGGGCTATGGATCGCCTGTTCGCCAGCAGGTACGTAATGTCCATCGGCAGTGGCCGATTTCCTGAACCGGCAACCGGGGATCAGTCGGCGCCCTGAGGAGATGAAGGGGCAACCATGACCTTTCTTTGACCCTCAACGAAAAGGATACAGGAAGCATCGGCCGGGGTTGGGGACGTAGCGACTCTGGTACGGGCGTGAATCGAGAGCAAATGATGATGACGGATTAGGAGCGAATGTTGCACCACCCCGCCGGCCAATTCCTCGACCGCAAGAGCTGCGACGACCGTCCCGGCGGGCGCGTGGGCCGGCGCGACGTGTGCTCCGAGGCCAGAGACATCGCCGAGACTCTGTCGGCCATGCCGATGCCGATGGCGGCACGGTGGTGGTCGGCGTGGAGGACGACGGCAGGCGCCTCCTCTTCAGTTGTTTGACCCCATAACAAGATAGGGCTATCGTCCTCTTGAGATCCATGCTTTCGTCTTGTGAATGGGGAGAGCCTGTGCAAACAACTGTCTCGGTGCGCTGGCAAACCGTCATCCCCCGCCAGATTCGGCAGGCTCTGGACATCAAACCCCACACGAAGCTGGAATGGCAGATCAGGGACGGTGTCATCATCATTCGCCCCATTCCGGCCGACCCCGTGCAAGCTGCCAGGGGGATGCTCAAAGGACGCGGCCTGACGACCGAAACACTCCTGGCGGAGCGTTCCATACAGCGGAGCAAGGAACGGGCATAGGAGGTACGCTAGATGCCCGTTGTGCTACGGCGTTTGGCGAAATCGTCCGGCAGACCGCCGCCCTTGTGAGGGCAGGTAGACTGCACTATAATTGAGCACGGAGGTAAGTTATGAACCTGCCAGAGATTCTGACAGACATTCACGTGCTTGAAGAAGACATGCTGGCTTTCGAACGCAAGTACGGCATCCGTTCAGAAACCTTCTATGCCGCATACGTTAGCGGCGAAGAGCCAGAAGATGACAGTTGGGCATTGGATTTCGGGGAGTGGGCTAGCGTCTATCGAACGTGGCTCGCTCGCCAGGCTGAGTACCGCAATGAACTTCAACGGATGCAACAGAACGCGCCGAGCCTGGCAGGACTGATCCGCGTAGCTACATGAACAACCCACTGCGCACCCAGAGGACTATGAACTATTCTTGTACACGCTCATAGAGCAGTTCCCGACAGCGCGCCGTTCCACAGTGACTTTTATTCGGCGGGGCGCATCACTCGCACGAGTTGCGGGCGAATTGCACTTTAATCACGGAATCCGGTTAGTCGTTCGTGAGCGAGTCTTGTACCATCGTCTTCCTGCAGTCATAGACGAGTATGGGTATGAAGTTTGGCAAGGCGGAGACAAGTTATACTGGTACGACCCCCAGCCGCATCCGAATGACCCGACTTTGCAAAGCACGCACCCTCACCACAAACATATCCCACCAAATATTAAACACAACCGTATCCCTGCACCAGAGATGAGTTTTGCCAGACCCAATCTGCTTGTGCTCATTCGGGAAATCGAGGGCCTCATTGAGAGAATAGAGAAAGAGGCCAAATCAAAACAGGACTGACTTCGCCAAACACACGCCTCACGCCGCGGCACTTTTCCAACAGATCGGCATTGAAGTCCTCATAGGAAGCACACTCGACCGCCGGGACCAGCCGGTTACGGCGGGAGGAGCCCACCACCCCTTCGGTCAGCCCCTTCTCGTGGGCCTGGCCAGAGGTGCAAAAACGGCTCTCGAAGAGGGAAAGGAAGTGTCCGATGCACGAGGAAGCCCTGAAGCTGATTGGCCAACTGAGCCCCGACGAGGGCCTGGTGATCCTGAGAGCTCTGGCCCGCCAGGATGCCCGGGTTGCAGCCAGGATCGTGGAACTCATTACCGCTCACTGGAGTGACGACGCGCCTCAGACTCCCGAAGATGCCGCGGGAATTGCCGAGGACCTTCTCGTCGAACTGAACCTGTTAGAGGTGGAAGAGGTTTGGGACCGCGCCGGGCAGACGCGCTACGGCTACGTGGAGCCCATCGAGGCGGCCGACGAAATGATGCGAGAGGTACTGGGGCCCTTCCTGGAGGAGATGAAGCGCTATCAGCATCTCGGCCTGCATAATGCCGCCCGGTACACCTGCATGGGACTTCTGGCCGGGCTGTACCGTTTCGAGACGGAGTCCACTGCGGAGTTCAAGGATTGGGCCACAGACTTGCCAGGGGCTTTCGCAGAACTTGTTCTGAGAGAATGGAAGGCGGGGAATCCCACGGCAGCAGAAGTGGGGGAGGTGGAACAGTTCATCCGGGAAGAGTTGGAGAAATGGACCTTCTATCTGCTGCGGAGAGATGAGCGATGACCAAAAGCGCAGAACGACCCTGGATCGACTGCCTGTGGGAAAAGCACGAGTGCTACGACTACACCCCACGCACCGAGACCGTGGCGCTGGATGGGCGAACCATCCGGCTGCTTCTGCCCTCTTACATGCCCCGGTTCACGGTGCTGGCCTGGGCGGAGCAGGGAGCGTTGCTCTTTCTGCTCCTCCAACTGGACCAGCGCTACGACGATGCCTTCGTGGGCGCCGTGGTGCTCGCCCGGAAAACGGAGGAAAACAGCTACACGACGACCATCTGGCACGAACTCTACCCCTATGCGCTGAAGTCTTTGGGGTTCGCCGGGGAGGATCAATGAGATGGACCCACTGCCCCACCTGACCGAAGCGATTATCCGCCGGCACACCGACCCGCAATCCTTCGAGCGCGGCGCGCGCTACTACAACCAGGGGGCCATCCTCAACCCCGTCCGCCAGGGGAACGAGCTGCGGGCCGAGTGCGAAGGCTCCCAGTACCAGCCCTACCGCGTCAGCGTTACCCTGGGTGAGCAGGGCATCACTGACTACGATTGCTCCTGCCCGCGGGGCGGCTTCTGCAAGCACGTCGTCGCCCTGCTGCTCACCTGGGTGCATGAACCGGACGAGTTCCACGTGATGGCGCCCGTGGACGAACTCCTGGCCCAACACAGCCGGGAGGAACTGATCGCCCTGGTCAAGGAGATCATCGCCCGCCAGCCGGACCTGGTTCGGTTACTGGAACTGCCTCTGGGCCCCATCGATGCCCGTCCCTTCGACCCCGAACCCTTCCGCCGGCAGGTCCAATACGCCCTCTCTCGCGACGATGCGGAATGGGTGGCCCGCGAACTGGAGCGGGTGCGCGAGACGGCCGATGGCTATCTGGAGGCTGGCACCCCGACCGCCGCCGGTGCCCTCTACCACCTCATCCTGGACGAGACCCTCGCCCGCTTCGAGGAGTGGTGGCTGGAATGGGACCGTGACGGGGACATCCTCATCCTGCTTCAGGAGTGCGCCGAGGGACTCGGTCGCTGCCTGGAGGCAGGCGTCGCGGATAGAGAGAGCCGCCGACGCTGGCTGGAGGCTCTGCTGGAGGCCGAACTGGAGGACATTCGTCTGGGCGGCGTAGACTTTGCGACGCCCGCCGGCCAGGTCGTGCTGGAACGGGCGACCGATGAGGAGTGGGTCTGGATCGAGGACCGCCTGCGGAAGGAGCTGGCGAAGGCCAGCGACTGGACTCGCTCCTCGCTGGTGGGCTTCCTGGCCGCGCGGCGGGAGCTGACCGGCCGGGAGGCAGAAGCCGACGCCCTCGTTCTGGAGCAGGGTACGCCAGAGCAACGCGCCTTTCGCCTGCTTGACCTGGAGCGTGTGGATGAAGCCGTCCGCATCGCCGAGCAGCATTTCACCGACCTGCCCGGTCTGGTCAAGCAGTTTGCCGATGCCCTGGTGCAAGCCGGCTACGGCGAAGCTGCCGCGGCCTACGTGGCCGGCCAGATGCGCCACGAGCGCTACGCCGGACTCTACGGCCCCTGGCTGGCGCGGCACTTCGAGCAGCACGGTGACCGGCAGGCAGCCCTCGACCTGTGGCGACGCCAGTTCGAGGCGTCGCCCGCACTGCAAACGTATCAGACAGTGCAGGAACTGGGCATCTGGGAGCAGTTGCGGCCGGCCCTGCTGGCCGCCCTCGACCCGGTGCGCGACGCTGCCCTGCTGCTGGACATCTCCCTGGCCGAGGGGGACGTGGCCCGGGCGCTGGAGATCGCCCGGCAGCCCGGCGCCTGGATTGATTCCCCGCACTCGCTGCGCCTGGCCCAGGCTGCCGCCGCCGATCATCCTCGCGCCGCCCTGGACATGTATCGGCGGTTCGCGGAGCGGGCCATCGCGGCTCGTAGCCGGGGCAACTACCAGATCGCCGCCGGCTACCTGCAGCAGGTCCGCGATCTGCAGCGGCGGCTGGGTGAAACGGCTGACTGGGAGGCCTACATCGCCCACCTGCGCCAGGAACACCGTCGTCTGCGCGCTTTGCAGGAGGAGTTGGAAAGGGCGCGGCTGTAACCCGGCTCGGGCTCTAGAGACACTGGATTCGCTGAGCAGACCCTCGGTGCTGGTCCGCTTTCCAGTTTCCTTGAGACAAGGTTCAAACCCGCGGGAGGGTGAGCAGTTACAGATTCGTGTCGCTGGTGACCAAAAAGGAGTCGAGGTGATGTCAGAGAAGATGAAACTGACCGTAACGTTGCCAAGAGCGTTTGTTCCCCTGGTGGGCGTGGGCGAGGAAGCGTTGCCTGCGGAGATCGAAAAACTGGTGGCTCTGGAGTTGGTCAGGCGCCGGGTGTTGCCTTACACCAGGGCGGCCGAGCTGGTGAGCATGAGTCAGGCAGAGTTCATCGCCTATCTGGGCACGCACCAGGTTTCCATCTTCCAGTTTGCTCCCGACGAGTTGCGGCATGAGGTTGGGCCGTGAGTGTAGTCGTCTCGGACGGCTCTCCACTTATCAATCTGGCTCGTGTGGGTCATTTCGACCTGTTGGCTGTCTTCTACAGCCGGATTGTGATTCCCCAGGTGGTTTACGAAGAGGTGGTGGTGCGGGGAGCAGGCCGCGAAGGCAGCCGTGAGGTTGCAGGATGCTTCCTGGATCGAGGTGCAGAGTCCTCAGGATGAGCTGGCTGTGCGCGCTCTGGCTACCGAGCTGGGTGCAGGCGAGGCATCGGCGATCATTCTGGCCCAGGAACTTGGGGCTTCTTTGCTGCTGATAGATGAGATTCGTGGTCGTCGGATTGCCCAACAGTTGGGACTGCAGGTACGAGGCACGTTGGGGATCCTGGCACGTGCCAGGCGAGAAGGACGAATTCCCAGTCTGAGAGAGGCGCTCGACCTCTTGCGAGCGCGAGGCACTTGGATTGATCAAAGGTTGTACGAAGAGGTGTTGCGGATTGTTGGCGAGTAGAGTTGGAGCGGGAACGGGGGAGCCGGCGGCAGGGGTGCCAGCGAACAGATGAGCGGGGAAGTAGGACCTGACACAGGGAGAAGAAGGATGGGCGAAGGATGATAGGATTGCAGGTACCGGTCGCAGGTTGGCTTGCGAGGCGGCGGGTGGTACGTGCTCCGTTGGCAGGCAATGAGCTGATCAGCAGCGAGACGGTTGCCGTCGTCGAACTGGGAGCGGTTCGACGTCATGGGCGACTGCACGGGCGCTGACCTACGAGCGGCGTGTCGGACAACCTCGGCTATACTTGATTCAAGACCCGGCCGCTCACCTGCAAGCTGACGGGGAGGTGCAGGTGGTGCGGTATGTGGCGGCGCAGGCGGGGTGGCAGGGGATAGCGGTGGAGGTCGTGACGTGGGAATGAACGAAAGAGCATCCCGACGTGGCACGATTGAGCAGATCGTGCAAGCCCTGGTCCAGCAGTACCAACCGGAACGCGTGACCCTGTTCGGCTCGTACGCTTATGGCGAACCCGATAGGGCCAGCTTGCCCCCAAAGGCCAGTCGCGTGCTGGACCGCTACCAGCGCGTCTGGGACGGCGAGCCGCTCGGTGACGACGACTATGTGCTCTCACCGGATGAGAAAAGTGGCTTGCAGATTTGGCGGCGCCGCCATCCGACCCGGCCGCCGCGCGCGAGACAGATGGGCCAAGTCGCGTTTGCGTCCGAACGCCTGGGCACCTTGGTCTATCAGGCCGTCCTCGACGTCCATCGGGGGATGGTCATGGGCCTCATTCAGCCCACCAATTCGATGGCGACCTTCAATGACTTGGTCGACCTGATGATGACGACCCCACCCTACGACCCCGCCCGGCGGGTCTTCTGGCCGGTCGATAGTGGCGGCTCGCATCATCCGGCGACCTTTCCGGCCCGCCTGGCCGCGCGCCATGAGCACGCGCTGGCTGTCCATCTGCCCACCCATGCCAATTGGCTCAACCAAATCGAGCTCTCCTTCTCGATTCTGTAGCGCAAAGCCCTCCCCCCGCGCGATTTTGCCGGCGCCGATCAGATGGCCCAGCGCCTTCGGGCCTTCCAGCACCGCTTTTCCGCCAAGGCCCACCCCTTCACCTGGAAGTTCACCGCGGCCGCCCTCCGTGAACGCTTGAAGGCTGCCTGACCTTTACCATGCGTATTTATGCGACGCTGTCCTAGTACTACAATTGTAGTTATGATTTGAGCCCTAAGGGGAAGGCAAAAGGACCAGATTCCTGAAGTCCATCAGGACGAGGAGCGGCTCAGAAAGGCCTAAAATCTGATCCGACGCTCCACCAATCTTGGGAATCCCAGTTAACTACAACTGTAGTACTAGTGCTCTCTGATGTTGCTTGTGTCGTGTGCTTGCTGTATAATAGAGACAACTTACCAACTGAATCGCCCCAGTGCTACTGTAGCAGCTATGTAGCACTGGAGGGGTGACATGGGCAGAGCCTGTATCACAATATCTAGTGGGATAAGCTCGCACCACTCCACTAGATGTTGTGGTAGAGTGGACGATTGGGCACGATTGGAAATCATGTGTGGATGAAAGCTCATCGTGGGTTCGAATCCCACCCTCTCTGCTGAAGAAGGGTTGTGAGGCGGCTGAGTCGTGGCCGCCTCTTTTTATTTCATTCTTAGGTCAAATTGCCTAATGCGAAGACTGCTTGAGGCACCGTTCCGGCACATCGCACCGGGGCAGTGGAAAGGAGCAACGCCCACTGCCGAGTGGATGTGTCTATCAGCGGAAGAACGGAACGTGGTGTGCCACCCTTCAGGTCAAGAGCAAGCGCAAGAGTCTCTACGAAGACGAAGCTGGCCGAACTCCAACAGCTGGCTGGCACGCCCTATGCTCTCCCCGCACCAGGGTGCAAGACAGCCAGCGACCGCCTCGACCTTTGGCTTGAGATCGCCAACCTCCGCCCGGACTGTCACCCGTTATTGTCAATCAAATAAATTGACGCCGGCGCCAGGGTTGTTACACTCATAGCGCCTCACCCGGGTATGGGTCAGCGAAACCTTGAGGTTTCAGAAAGAAGGTCGCTATGCCGCCAAGAGGTAAGGTACTGAAAAGGCGTCGCCTTTCTTATCAACCATCATGAGCCTCTCTCTGCTGGTAACCAAGACGCGTATTCCTCCTCGGCCTCGGAGGACAACGCCGCGCGCACACCTCAGGGATACACTCGAACGGGAAGTTCCCTACCATAAGGTAACCGTGGTGGCTGCGCCGGCGGGCTACGGGAAGACCACGTTACTGGCCGACTGGGCCCGTTCCAGCCACTTCCCGGTTGCCTGGCTATCGGTGGGCGAGGAAGATAACGATCTTCAGCGCTTCCTGCGCTACCTGCTGGCGGCGTGGGAGGAGGTCCAGCCGGGCGTCCGGGAGAGCCCGTTGGGCCTTCTCCTCAGTGCGATGTCGCCGGACAGCGAAGCAGCTTTGCCGGCGTTCATCAACGCCGGCAATGAAGTGCCGAACCATCTTGTCTTTGTCCTCGACGATTATCACCTGATCGAAGACCCCTCGATTCACGAAGCGTTGACCTTTCTGCTCGACCATCTGCCGCCGGTCCTCCACTTCGTGCTGGCCAGCCGGGCAGAGCCACCGCTGCCTCTGGCCCGGTACCGGGCTCGCCAGCAGCTTTTTGAGTTTCGCGCTGACGATCTCCGCTTCTCGCAGGAAGAGACCGACGACTTCCTCAATCGCTTGATGGGCCTCAGTCTCTCGCCGGACGACGTTGCTCTCCTCCATGCCGAGACAGAAGGCTGGATTGCCGGTTTGCAACTGGTGGCACTTACGCCGCGCCATCGCCGCGACCTGGTGAGGGGTAGGCCCGCCGTCAGCGGCCGGCATCGCTTCATTGCCGACTATCTCGCTCAAGACGTGCTCGACCAACTCCCGCCGGACGTGCGAGAGTTCCTCTTAAAAACCAGCCTGCTGGAACGCCTGTGTGGCTCGTTGTGTGAGGCCGTCACCGGGAGGGAAGGCAGCCAGGAGATGTTGGAACTCCTGGAACGAGAAAATCTATTCCTTGTGCCACTGGACGACCGCCGGGAGTGGTACAGGTATCACTGGCTCTTTGCGGACTTCCTCCGTGAGGAGCTTCACCGGCGCCACCTGGACGAGGTCGCCCACCTACATCGCGCGGCCGCCCGGTGGCATCTGGCGCATGAGCTGCCGGAGCAGGCCTTCCACCATGCTGTTGAGGGGAATGACGTTGAATTGGTGGTGCACATTACCGAACGCTACGTCCTGGTAAAGCTCTTTAGCGGCGAGATCAGGCTTCTGAAACGGTGGCTCGAATCGCTCCCGGAGGCGTGGTATACCAGCCACCCGGTGCTTGGCCTCGCCCAGGCAGGGGTGTTGTTTTTCACCGGCCAGTTTGATGCCTGTGTCCACTGCCTGGACGAGGTCGAACGGCGGGCGCTCGCAAAGCGCGCGGACAGGCGCGACACGCTGGCACGGGTGACTGCCATTCGTTGCTTTATTGCCTGCTTCCATAAGAGTCTGGTACAGGCCGAGGCCCTCGCCGAGCAGGCGTTACGGGAGTTGCCGGAGGAGGATCTTGACCATCGGGTGGGAGTGTATGCCTCGCTTGGGGATACCTACCGGCAGTGTGGACGCTGGGAAGAAGCGAAAGCGTGCTACCTTCAGGTGCTTGACTTTCCTCACGCGCCTACCTTCCGTATCTACTCAGTGCACGCGTTTGGCGCCCTGGCCGATCTCGAGTTGCGGCAAGGCCGGCTGCGCGATTCCGCTGCGTACTGGAGCAAGGCCCTCGCCGTCATTCAGGAGCGAGAGAACTGGGCTGCCTTCCCGCTTCCTCTCATCGGTTGGGTGTTCATTCGGATGGGCGAGATTCTGTACGAGTGGAACGATCTGGGGGAGGCCGGCAGCCACCTCTCCCGGGGGCTGGAACGCGCCGAACTGGGCGGCGATGTGCGGGCGCTGATCGCCGGGTACCTGTTGGCAGGCCGGGTGCAGCTGGCGGAAGGTGACATCGCGGCGGCGGTTGACTATCTGGAGCGGGTGCGCCCGTTGGTGGAGGAGGCTCCGTTTCCAGATTGGACCAGCCGCTTTGAACGCTTTCAGCTCGAGCTCTGGCTGGTACAGGACAGGCTCCGGGCAGCCGTCCATTGGTCCGATGGGATGTTGCAGGGCGGCACGATCGAGGACCGGCCAGAAAACGAGGTGGCGCGCCTGGCGGTGGCCCGCGTCCTGATTGTCAAAGGGGATGCACCATCGCTAGAGCGGGCGCTCGTGCTCCTTGACCGCCTGCTCGAGGCGGCGGAAGCAGAAGGGCGGACGGGGGTCCTCATCGAGGCGCTCGCGCTTCAGGCCCTCGGCCATTGGCGACGCGGTGACAGTGCCGGCAGCATGACCTCGCTGGAACGCGCCCTGCGGTTGGCGGAACCCGAGGGCTACGTGCGCCTCTTCGTCGACCTTGGGCTGCCCATGGCCCGGCTCTTACAGGAAGCCCGTTCCCGCGCTGTGCTGCCCGACTACGTCGCAACGCTGCTGGCGGCCTTTGGTGGCCGTCTCTCCTTCCCGACCCCTGCGCAAGAGACGCTGCCGGAACCGCTTACCTCTCGCGAGCAGGAAGTGCTGGAACTGATGGCCGCCGGCCTGACCAACCGCGAGATCGGCGAGGCGTTGGTCATTTCGCCCGAGACGGTAAAGAAGCATACCGGCAACATCTACAGTAAGCTGGCCGTGCGTAGCCGTCGTGAGGCGGTCGCGAGGGCCAGGGAATTGGCCTTGCTCGGCTAGTACGACAGTGGTCCTTCGCTCAGGTGGTGGGTATACCCACGATGCGCCGATGCCGGAATGTCATCTTGAGCGGAGCGAAGGGTCTCGTGTTGCCACCGCGGAGACCCTTCGCGTTGCTCAGGGTGACAACGACTACTGGAGTCCCAGTTAAGCCGAAACAGGTTTCGTTCGCTGTCGGCGTGTTCCCCATCGTGCGCTCCGCCTGGTTAAGTCCCTCACTCACCCTTCGATAAACAATACCCCTTGAAATACCCCATGCTGGGGCATGCCGGTGCCCTTCTGTTCCCTTACACTAGAAAGGGATGTAGGCAGTCGTCAATGTACTGAGCCGTGCATGGGACGCTAGCCGTGGCGCGGCGCGATTGCGCTGGGTGGACTCCAGCAATCAATGCTTGCGTCAGTGGAAGGGAGACAGGGGGAACATTATGTCAGAGCAAAACAAAAGGCTGGAGCGCCGTCTCATTGAGGAAGTGTGGAACCGGGGGAACTTTGCCATCGTCGACGAACTTATCGCCAGCGACTACATCGGCCACTCGTCTACGCCTGGCGATGAGACCAACGGGCGCGAGGGCTACAGGCAGTTCTACGCCACGCTACGGAAGGCATTTCCCGACCTTCGGGTGACGGTCGAGGATCAGATTGCCGAAGGGGACCGTGTGGTGACCCGCTGGACAGCCTGCGGTACGCACGGGGGCGAGTTCCAGGGCATTCCGCCGAGCGGCCGGCACGGTGCGATAACGGGGATCACCATCGACCGCGTCGCCGATGGCAAGGTCGTGGAATGCTGGACGAACGCGGACGACCTGGGCATACTGCGGCTGCTTGGCGCTGTTCCTGCCTTGGGGCAAGCCGGGCGCTCGCCGGCGAGAGGCGAAATGACAGTAGAGTACAAGGAGAATGCTCGATGAGTAACGCCAACCTCAACTATAACACAATCATCATCGGCGCCGGCCAGGCCGGACTTTCCACCGGCTACTACCTGCAGAAGCAGGGGCGCGACTTTGTCATCCTCGACGCCAACGAGCGGATCGGCGACTCCTGGCGCAAGCGGTGGGACTCGCTCCGCCTGTTCACCCCCGCCCGCTACGACGGGCTCCCGGGGATGCCCTTCCCCGCGCCGGCCCACTCGTTCCCGACGAAGGACGAGATGGGCGACTACCTCGAGGCCTACGCGGCGCGCTTCGAGCTACCGGTTCGAACGGGCGTCAAGGTGGACAGGCTTACGAGGCAAGGGGGCCGGTTCGTCGTGACGGCGGGCGATCTACGGTTCGAAGCCGAGAACGTGGTGGTGGCGATGGCGAACTACCAGAGCCCCCGCGTGCCTCCGTTCGCCCAGGCGCTTGCCCCCGGCATCGTCCAGCTGCATTCCAGCGAGTACCGGAACCCCTCCCAACTCCGGGACGGAGGCGTTCTCATCGTGGGAGCGGGCAACTCGGGTTCCGAGATCGCCCTCGAGGTCTCATCCAGTCACCGGACGTGGATGTCGGGGAGGGACACCGGCCACCTCCCGTTCCACATCGAGGGTGTCGCGGCACGGATCCTCTTGGTACGGCTGGTGCTCCGATTCCTCTTCCACCGGGTGCTGACCGTGAATACGCCGATTGGCCGGAAGCTGCGCCCGAAGGTCCTCTCCCAGGGCGGACCGCTCATCCGGGTCAAGCCTGAGGACCTGGTCGCTGCCGGGGTTGAACGCGTCTCCAGGACGGTGGGTGTGCGGGACGGGCTGCCCGTGCTGGAGGATGGCCGCGTCCTCGAAGTGGCGAACGTCGTCTGGTGCACAGGGTTTCATCCGGGCTTCTCGTGGATCGAGCTCCCCGTCTTCGGGCAGGACGGAGAGCCCGTGCACGAGCGCGGGGTTGTCGCCAACGAGCCGGGGCTGTACTTCGTTGGCCTGCATTTCCTCTACGCGTTGTCGTCGGCGATGATTCATGGCGTCGGGAGGGATGCGGAGCATGTCGGCCAGGCCATCGCGGGCGGGAGCCGCGATCAGGACGTGGCTCGAGTGCTCAGGCCGGCGCGTCAGGAGGAAGGGCTGCTCCACTCGTAGCTCGGGGTGGCCTACGAAGACCACACACGGCAGACGGGCCGGTTCATCGCCGGGCTAGAAGGTCTGGGTTTTCTCTCGCGAGGATCTCTAAGAATAGTACTCACGGCATCCTGGACAAAGAAGGACATCGAGCAACACTCTCGATTCCCAACCACCATGAAGTGGCGCACGGTACGCTTCGCAGCTTGATCGGAGACGCCGACGTGACCGTCGGGGAGCTCCTCCGAGCGACAGAAAAATAGAACTTGTAAAGAAGCCCCTGGCCGCCGCCAGGGGCTTCTCATTGCTTCCAAACTCGGCCGCCACCTATGCCCCGCCGGTGACGACGCGGCAATCGGCGATATCGTTCTCCAACCCGATGGCCGGATCGTTGTAGACGCAGCCGATCACCGGCAAGAGCGGTACGGCGCCTCGGATTGGCAGGGGTGCTGCGACGTGGATTGAGACCGGGACGTCGACGTGGGCGATCCCATGGTTGTTGCGGCGGCCGGCTCGTGCCTGGTGGTGAGTGGGGTCGTTCAAGGCAAAGCGTTCCCCACGGAGGCGGGGCGTCCCCCGCTCCGCATTGCGTCTTCGCATCCGGCTCCTTGTTGACATCCCTGAACTGGTTGTCTACGATGATGAATACGCGGATGATAATCTCGTCCGTGGGCATCCGATCCTCCTCTGATCGTGGGTCTGCAATTCCCATCCTGGAGGATCGTGGCTGCTTGTCCACCGGCTGCCACGCGCTCTCGCACGTCCTTTCGTGTCATTGCCGCCACTATCCGCACAACGAGCGTCTTTTAGCCACGCTCGCGTCTGACCCTGGCAATATTCGTAGGAGCACAACGAGACTTGAAAGCGGGCCAGACTTCCGAACTCTTCATCCGGTGTTTTGCAGGTCTCCCCGGCCTCTGAGAGCGTGTTTAGAAAATGATTTGGCAGAAACAACCATAATGCACAAACTATGGAATGTATCAGAGGGATGAGCCTGAAAGAAACCAGAGTGAGCGAACAAGCAACAGTGATCTACGAGACGGATGTGACCGATGGGCAGGATCAACTGATTGCACCCATGAGAGAGCGATCGGAAATGTTTGGGTGCAAATCTGCTAGATTTGGCGAGCAGATCGTGAAGAGCTTTGGTCGAATGCTCACGCTGGGTGGTGGAGCTGGGCGCAGCGGCCGGGGGGTGATGGCACGCGCCGCCCAGGAATAAATTCCAGGGCTCACAGCTCAAGTCGGCTCAAGCCGACTGGATGGTGGGTGGTGGTGACGATGGGTGAGGGTTGTTTAGAGTGTGGTTGGAAGATGATTTGACAGAAACGGTCATAATGACACAGTGTGGCCGGTATCACAGCCGGGCTCAACCGCTGCCGGCGCCTCAGCAACGATTATGAGCGTCATGGGTGGAATAGTGAAGCGATGATCTCTATCGCTTGTATTCATTTGATACTGCGTCAATTGTGCCCCCAATGCGGATATGCCGATTCCGTACAAAGATAAGCGGCTTCCCGAATCGATGGGTCTGACTCTGAAACAGGCGTCTTAAGGATAGGAATATTTTCCAAGCACGCTCTTATAGAAACATGAAACATCATCATTTCTTAACCATGATAAAGTCCAGTACCCTGTCACGCGTGAAGTGATGAGTAGTGCGCGGCTTACCGTGTGCAGCACTCATCACAACAGCTGTGACAGAGCAGTAGACTGAAACAGGCCGAGTTATGCTCGCGCCCACTCGTGTCAAACCGGCAAAGGAGTCAAGGCTATGACACTGACACTGTATATTGCGGGGCCTCTCTTTACGCCTTATCACCGAGGCCTGCATGCACGAAACGCGGCGCGCTTGCGCCGGGAAGGCTTCGTCTGCCTGGTTCCTCATGAAAGGGGCTTCATGCGCGCCTTCGAGGCAGACACAGGTATTGACACCGGCCCTCGAGCTATCACGGTCTTTGATATGGACTATGAGATGGTCGAAGAGGCTGATGCCATTGTGGCCCTGTTGGATGGACCGGACATCAGTAGCGGGCTGACATGCGAGATCGGTCTGTTCTGGTCAATGATGCAACGTGACCCACGCAAGAAAGGAGTGCTCGGCCTCCTTACGGACGACCGCGCTCGCCGGCGCTGGAACGCGGGTGTGTCACCGGTGAATGCGTTCTCGCTCGGCTGCATTCTCGATATCGGAGCCGTCTACAGTTCACTTCACGACATTATTGTCCATCTCAACGCCTGGCGAGAAGGGCGGGAGATGCCAACGGGAGAAGTTCATCTATGAAAATTGTACTCACCGGACCGTTGTCGGCTCCTTATGCGCGCGAATACCTGTCCAACATGGCAACCACCCTTCGCAATCGTGGCCATGATGTATTCGTCCCCCATGAAGGTGGCTGGCAATCCCCCCCAAACCCTTGGACAGAGAATCGTATTGATTTCGAGGCCACGTATCAAGCTTTACATGATGCCGATCTCCTCATGGCGGTCCTCGACGGCTACACGGTGGATGATGCTGTGGCGGCACAGATCGGAATCTTCTACACACTTGCAAGGGAGGAAGAACGTCGGCGCCGGATAGTTGGCCTCCTTCACGACACGCGAGTGGCCGGGTGGGAGTGGACGGGTGCCGACATCGGCGTCACTCCGCAAATCCGGCACGCCATCCATCAGTTCGGGGACGTCTACCAGAATTTCAAGAAGGCATTGGTCGCCCTGGAGCCGGAGGGAGTTTAAGCATGCGGCTCTATATTGCCGGTCCGTTATTTACCCCGTACCACCGGGCGTTTCATAGCGAAAATGTCCGCCGCTTGCGGGAGGCAGGACATAAGTGCTTTGTTCCTCAGGAACAGGAGCATAACAAACAGCGTGAGGCCATACGGCAAGCCGGTGGAGCACCAAGTGAGGGCTTCGACGTCAGACTGGCAGAAGCGGTCTTTGAGGTTGATATGATCGGCGTCCGGGGCGCGAACGCGGTCGTGGCCTTACTCGATGATCCTGATGTGAGTAGTGGGACCTCCTGCGAGATGGGCATCTTCTACGAACTGGCCCTCCACAATCCGGCCAAGAAAGGCATCCTGGGTATCTTAACAGACGAGCGGCCCCGGCTTCGCGATGCGGGCGGCGTGGGAGAAAGCATCAACTTCTTCACCCTTGGCTGTGTCTTAAAGAGAGGAGCTATTTATCCATCGGTCGAGGGCGTGATCGAGCACCTTGCGCGCTGGCAAGAAGAATTGGAAAGAGAAGGCGTCCTGCGTGAGGGATCGGAGGACGATGCGCTATCGCAGTACTTCCGCTAACCGTCTGTGAATCACCCCTGCTCTAGCGGAGTGGATTACCGCTATTGCACGGGCGGGGTGGTGGACACCCTCTTCGCGTGGTGTTAAGCGGTGTAAAGGGCCAGGCCTCCCTTGTGGACGCTCTGTAACCGGGCACACACCGTTCTCGCCTGTCACGGCCTGGACAAGCCTCTCACCGGTCGTTCCTTGCGATTCCCTCAACTTTTGCTTATTCAAGGAGGTCTGAATGCCAGTCGAGCGAGTTGGGCTGATTGCCACGTACAACATGACCGATTTTCTGGAGGGGGTGACAGAGGAGCGCGTCAGCACGCCGTGGGGTGAGGCGCACTACTCCCTGGGGGAACTGGACAGTCAGCCGGTTGTCCTCCTCCAACGGTACGGGCGCGGCATGGAGATGATCCAACATCTTATCAACTTCCGTGCCAATATCTGGGGTTTCCGCGAGTTGGGCGTCCAGCGCGTCATTGCGACGGACGGGGTAGGCTCTCTCCGCCGAGACCTGGAACCTGGGACCTTCGTCGTGGTAGATGACTTCCTCGACTTCACGTCGAAAGGGCGGCTTTCTTTCTTCGAGGAACATGGTTGCTCTGTACGAATCGATGTGTCCACCCCCTTCTGTCCCACCCTTCGTGCCGCCTTCATCAAAGGCACGCGTCAGGTCACGAGCGCAGTCCGGGAAGAAGGTGTCCTTGTCGGCAGCGACGGCCCACGTTTTGAGACACGTGCCGAAGGTCGCATGTTCCGCCAACTCGGTGCGGACATAGTGGGCACGCTGCTCATTCCTGAGATCGTCCTCGCGCGGGAGGCAGAAATCTGCCTGGCCCTTCTATGTATCGTCATCAACTATGGCCCGGGACTTGAAGCAACCATTGACCGGCGCGGTCCGGGGAGCATGGAGGAAAAGTACTATGAGGGGCCGCACCGCCAGTTGCCTGCCATCCTCCGCGAGACCTTCGCTCACATCCCGCCCGAGCGGGAGTGCATCTGCACGCGGGCGGTCCCACAAACTGCCTTCGGACACCTTCCAACCTGGTATCGCAAGGAAAGCTGAGCTTCCGTCCCTCAGTTTCATTCAAAATCGCCCGGGGCAGAGCGATGCGGTTGTCAGAATTCGAGCGAGGTCGTTTCAACAGCAATGGTATAGGGGTGCAAGGGCCTCTGGCAGGCCGTCACCACCCGCATCGCGAGCAGATCGAGCGCGTTCAACTGAATCTGGACGATGCGATCGGTGGCATCGACGGTGACGCAGGACGGAAGAGGGCTGGGAAATGATCCAAGCGGTGGTCCAAAACGAAATGGTAGCATTTTGGTCTCCTGCCCATTCACCTGATTCGGATTGCCCGTGTCACTCCTGGCGCTCAGCGCCGATGAGCACACGATCGGCAATGATGCTCACGTCGCCGTCCCCACTCGGGACAGCACTCGCAGGCCGAGCCTGGGTCAGGCCGGTGCCTCCCGGCGGCAACCCTAATGTCTTGTCCACGATGAACAGAGTAAAGGGCGCATTGCTCTTCAGATGCAACGCCAACGTGAGCCCGTCGCAGACCAACCCAAAACAGTGAAACGCCTGGTAACCATCCTTACTGGGAATCTTCAGACGTAGAGCTGGCGGCCATGAATGCGATAGGCGTGCCGCGTGGGAACGAGTGAGAGTCCCAATCCGACGAGATGCCCCTTCTGGTCAAGTTCCGCGCCCTTCAGCAGGGCAGCGACCTCGGCCTGGGTTAACCCGAGATGGGCAGCAATTCGGTCAAGCGAGACCGGTTTGCCGTCCAGCAAGAGCCTATGTATTTTCACCCAGCTAATAGACTGGTCTCGAGTTTCATCGAGCAGTGCGATCATCGGCCTGGCGAGTTCTTCGAGATCATAGTTCGGTAGAGTGTCCTGTGACATCTGAGAACCTCCTTGAGACAGATTTTCAGCCTACCTTATAGGTGCCTTTTCCGTTGATTCAACGAACCCCGAGGGCAGCACCAGCAGGTAACTCATCAGACCACCGGCGATGCCCGCCAGGACGATGGCACCTCCCCACAGCGTGATCGTCCAACGAAGCCCTGCGGTAATCTCTAAAGCGAGGAAGTAGAAGAGGTAGTAAACCACCGGCACACCGATGGCGAAGAGACGGAATGCCACCGGCTGTGCTACCGAGGGCTTCGTCAGCCTGAGCAAAAGGTCGGCGACCAGACCTGCCAGGGCTGCCGGAGGGACCAACGCGTAGTGATCGTGCTGGGTGGCCATCGCCAAGGCATTGAGCGTGAAGACGAGCGTGAAACTTCCGAAGGGAAGCGTCGTCCAACGGCGGACTGCCAGCAAGACGATACCGGTCAAGATCGTGGCCTGTAGCAGGACGGCGGCAACGCCCAAGGCAGCATCGGCCGACGAAAGGAGTGCGTGGGGCGTGTGGATGGGATGGGCGAATTGGGTCATGAACATGAATCCGGACATCGTGGCCATCAATGAAAGCAGCATCGGCCCCATAGCCATCCAGTTGTTGGCTATACTGAGATCGGACCGTTTCCAGGCCGTGCGCATCGGCCCACTCACCATCGCCCACATCCCCAATGCTTCGAGCAGGTGCGTCGGACTGAGCAGTGCCTCCACGTTCCTCTCGATGCCGAAAATCCCGTGCCAGACCATGTCACCTCCAAAGGCAATATGGAAGAACACAGCGCCCACCAACGATAGCCCGTAGCCGGCTGGCAGTGATCGAAGCCACGGATAACCCAGGCCGTGGTTTCTGACCAGGGCGATGGCGAGATACAATGTCAGCGCGACCAACCCCGAAAAGACGAGACCGTGCCAGGGTGTAAAGAAATCCTCAGGTAAGCCGTGGTTGTGCGCCTATCCATCGAGATACATGGCGCCCATAAGGTAAACGCTGAGCATGGCCGCTCCCCAGTCGAAGCGGATGCCTCCAGCAGGGCGCTCTTCCGACGCCGCGCGTCTCACTTTTGCTTTAACCGACTTCGCAATCTGTGCGGTTGTCATTTGTCACCTCCGAAACATAAGAAAGAATTGGCACTTTGTCATGCGCCTGTAGTATAAGCTTCAACCCCAGGGCAAGACATGTATCCAGAGTTGCATCTGGGGGTTTATTTGGAGTGAATTGATCGAAAAAGCGGTTGGGGTGCTTGAACCTCAACCGCTTTTTGGCTTCGGAACCGGGCACTCTCAGGATAACAGATGGAATTCCCTGCCGCGGGCGACCGCTTCAGTGCGGTTACTCACATTCAGCTTACTGAAGATGCTGTGCGAGTGGCGCTTGACCGTGCCCAGGGCGATGACCAATCTCTCCGCGATCTCTCGGTTGGTCAGACCTTTGGCGATCAACCCTAACACTTCCAGTTCGCGCTCGGTGAGTGGCTCAGGCAGCACAGCAGCGATGGGACCGGAGCGTGGCGAAGGTAAAGCGCCTTCTGACCTACCGGGCCGAGTGGTGCTGAGCAGGGTGGTCACGTAATTCACGGCAATGCCTTGGGAAGCAACCACGCGCAGCAGCGCTGCCATAGGTGCTCCTTCATCTACAAAGAGGCGGACGTAGCCTTCCGGCTCGGCGAGCGACAGGGCGCGTTCCAGCACGGCGATGGCCCCGCGGGTATCGCCCCGCGCCTGGAGAGCCAACGCCTGAAGCATCAAAACCTCGACGACCGTCGCGCCAAGCCCCGCGTTCTCTGTCGCTTCAAGCAGCCACGCCAGGAGCTCGAGCGCCTCTCCCGCTTTGCCCTGAGCAACGAGGATCCGCGCCAGCGTCGTCTATTCGCTCTCACGCTGGTAGCCGATTTCATCACCTATACCCAATCCACACCGTTGGGCCCAACGGGCTGATGCTTCCAGGTCGCCCTGGGCCAGCCATAGACGCGCCTGGAAGGCCGCTACTCGGCTGATGAGCCAGGTGATGTTCGACCGCCGCGCGAACTACGCTGCCTCGTGAAGCGCATGGAGAGCGCCGTCCGGGTTACCCTGTGCCTGGTGTATCCTCGCCAGGGTGAGCATGCCAGACGTCAAAACTCTCCAGTCTTGCGCCGATTCACTGAGCTCTATGCCTGCTGACGCCTGGGATGTCGCCGCATCCAATTCGTTCCATTCGCGCAGCAACTCTGCCATGCCCACATAGGCTGCACCGGCAACCGGCAACGGCTGCCTGCTCTGCTCTGCTCCTGGTACTCACTCGCGAGTTGTAGTGCGCGCCCATAGGTCTCCCTTGCCTGCCGGAGTTTTCCCTGCGCCGTTTCCAATTCACCCAAGAGATTCAAGACCGGCAGTGCGGCGGGGACATTGCCAGGTGCCTGAGTGATCTCGGCTGCCTCGGCGAGAATCCGATTGGCCTCCGCCCCGTCAGCGCTCGCGCGGTATGCGTCAGCCAGATTCAGTGCCAGATTAATCGCCACCCCGGCGCGCACCAAGAGATTATCCGGAGGCAGGAACGCCAGGGCCTGGCGCGAGAGCGTGACCGCCCGCGACGGCTCGCCCTGGTAGCAGGCCACAAGCGAGCGGATGGCGGCAATACGGCCTACCAGGTCCCGAACCTCGGCCCGGTCTGCAACGCTGGCGTCAAATCCACATTCGACATCCTGGAGTCGCGCTTCCACGGCGTCGAACTGGCCAACGAATAGCAATGTCCTGGCATAGGACAGGGAGAGGTGGGGTCGGGAGCGAACCAGGTCGTCGGGCAACGCATCCAGCCAACGCAAGAGCGTCGCCGGTTCACGATGGATCCACGTCGCTTCGGCAACCTGCTCGATGAGCTTCGCGGCCCGTTCGAAGTCCCCGGCGGCGAGCGCATGCTCTATCCCGGCGTCCGCCCACCCGTTGTGCTCATACCACACGCTGGCGCGGCGGTGCAACTCCGGGAGCAGTTCAGGTTGTTCCTGGCGCAGGCGATGGCGAAGGACTTCGGCGAAGAGGGGATGGTAGCGATACCAGTGGCACTCATCGTCCAGCGAGACGAGAAAGAGATTCGCACGCTCCAAATGCTCTAGCATCATCTGTCCATCGTTCTGCCCCGTGACCGCGTTACACAGCGGCGCGCTCATGCGGTAGCCGGCCCGTTCGGGATACAGGCGCCGGCGCAGCTCAATGACCTCTGGGTAGTCCACATCGAACCAGCGAACGCTTGCTGGTGGGTCGATCCGGTATATGCGGCTGTCCAGGCCGCACCCCAGATGCAGCACGGTCGCGTTGGGATGATCCGCCAGATACCTGGTCGTCCAAAGATCGAGTTGTTTCGCCCGGATCGCAATGAGGAGGGTCCTATGCTCACGCATCTTGAGTTTCCCGAAATCGTAATCAATACGGTTGACCGCGTCCTCCGCCCACTTGTCCTGAAGGATCGGGTCCTTCGAACGGCTCTGCAGCGCCCTGCCGTAGAGGGTCATGAGCATCGTTTCTTTCTCTGTCGTGAAGTGGACCTTTTCGGATCGCATCAGTTGATCCTTCTGCGTCGAAATTAATTCTGGCAACAAGAAGTTCAGCCGCCCCGCTGTCTGGCTTGTTATTCTGCCGACAAGAGTCGGCATGATCCCCGTCCTGGCAGATGATCCCGCCTCCAATCGTCTTAATCCCGCCTACGAGGGATTATGCAGACGCCTGGCGGCCCAATCCCCCTCACCAGCGGAGTATGCCGCTCTGGTTGGTCCAACCGTCGCCACAAGGCGATCATACCCAGTTCGCGCCGCCTCTCTGGGGAGCGGGAGTGTCTGCCAGGAGACGGTCGGCGGGGTGGGCCAAGCGGTGGGCGACCCGTGGCCGGCGCTGGCGTGGAGGCGCGCCTGAGTGTGAGGCAGGGAGGCATGCCAGGGCGTGCCGGTCTGGTCTGGCCGCTGGCGTGCCAGGGGGCTCACGAGCTGGTCATCGCCGCGCCCGCCCCCAAGAGCAACAGGTGGCGCCGGGGACGAGTGAGGCAATCAAGGAACGCCTGAGGGAGTCGCTTCAGCAGCGCCTGCAGGCGCGGGTCCGAGTCCACCGCCATTGGGGCGTCAGTGGCCCGCAGGGGCAGCGGCGCGACCGCGTCTGGCGCGATCGGCCCC